>DQTU01000239.1 GCA_015662615.1 Campylobacterales bacterium
AATTTCACCATTTTGGGGATTTATTTCAATTTTGTCCAACTCTTTGATCTCATCACTCTCACTTAACTCATAGATAGGAAGTCCCATGTTAAATGCATTACGATAAAAGATCCTAGCAAAACTTTTTGCGATAATTGCCGAAACACCAGCTTCTTTAAGTGCAATTGGTGCATGTTCACGAGATGAACCACAACCAAAGTTTTCACCAGCGACTATCACATCACCTACTGTTAAATTATTTATAAAATTTGGATCAGCATCTTCCATCACGTGGGTTGCCAATACTTTAGGATCTGAAGTATTTAGATAACGTGCCGCAATAATTAAATCTGTATCGATATTATCACCAAACTTCCACACCGTCGCTTCTTTTTGACTCATTTAGTACCTTCGTCTTTAAAATTTTGGATATTTTACCCAAAAAAGACAAAAATTAACCCAAATTATGCAAGTGCGTTTTCAATATCCTCAATATCCTCAATATCCTCAAAATCTTTAAAAAACTTTGATCAAAAATATCTTTATTTTTAACAACAATTATAAAAGATAAAAACATAAATAAACCCAATAATAAAAAATCCATAATCTACCTTTTAAGTCCATTGACAGTTTGAAGCATCTCATCTGAAGTAGTAATTGCTTTTGAATTCGCCTCATAAGCACGTTGACCCGTGATCAAATCTGTCATCTCTTCAACAAGCTGGACATTACTCATCTCTACAAATCCCTGTTTGATCTGCCCAAGTCCCTCAAGTCCAGCAGTACCTATTATAGCAGTACCAGAAGCTACTGTTGAATTATAATTATTGTCTCCTAATGAATGAAGACCTGCAGGATTTATAAAGTTTGCAAGCTCTATTTGACCTACTTGATTTGCTTCTGTCTCTCCGGCTTGAAGTACAGCAACTTGCCCATCACTTCCAATCGCTACGGTAACAGTATTTTCAGGTATAACAATTTCTGGAACAATCTTATAGCCGTCACTATTAACAATCGTTCCCGCTCCATCGACTTTAAATGCGCCATTTCGAGTATACGCCGTTGTACCATCGGGAAGTTCAACTTGAAAAAATCCATTACCCGTAATTGCCATGTCTAAATTATTTCCTGTCTGCTTAAAGTTGCCCTGAGTAAACTGTTTAGTAATTGCAGTAGGTCTGACACCCAACCCCACTTCGATTCCTGTTGGAGATCCAAGCGTTGTTCCTGATTGCACTCCAGCATACTCCATAACTTGATAAAACAGGTCTGCAAATTCCGCTCTCTGCTTTTTATACCCAATTGTATTTACATTTGCTATATTATTTGAAGTTACATCTATCTGTGTCTGTTGCGCCAGCATTCCTGTTGCCGCTGTATATAATGATCGAATCATCTAGTTTCTCCTTTATGCTCTAGCTGCGAGTTTTGTTATCGCATCTCTGTTAAGATCATCCATGTGACTGGTCATCACTTTCTGATACATCTCAATCATTCTACTGCCCTCTATCAAATCAACCATCTCTTTCACAGCATTGACATTACTCATTTGTCTATATCCTTGCTTAACAAATATTCCCTCATCCATGGCGATAAGGTTCTCTTCTATGTTGGGTAGATTATAGAGATTATCTCCCTCTTTCTCAATATCTTTTAAATTTTTTACACGCGCAATAAAGAGTTTAGCGACCTCTTTCCCATCTGAAAAAACTCTACCACTTTTATCTACACTTATAGCACCATTTTCAGGGAGTTTAATTTCCCTATTTTGTGAGTCTCTAAAGTTATATGGTAACAATAGATAACCATCTTTTGTGGAAATCTCACCTTGGCTATTGACTACAAATGAGCTCTGCTGCGTTAATTTCACACCATTTTGAGTTTCAACTGCAAAAAACAGATCTCCACCATTGAGTGCTAAATCTAGAGGATTTCCTGTATGTTTTGTATTTGCAGCTGTAAAATCAATATGCTTTTGTACTACTCGTGGTGTTCGATTTAGTGTTCGATTTAGAAATTTCGAGGACTCTTTTGTATGATTATCAAGTGGTAAAACATCTCTTTGTTCTTGATAAATCCTCTCAAAATCCCCTATTACTACGCCATCTCTTCGAAATCCACTAGTATTAACATTTGCAAGATTATTCGTGGTTACATCAAGTTTGTTGAATTGGGCAACCATGGCACCAGTAACTTGATAGTATCCATTTTGCATCTTAATCCTTTGCTATCAGTTTATGACAAAACAAGCAAGAACTGTTCCAAATAGTTTATCTTAACTAAGAAGCCTAAATATAATCTAAATTTAACTTTTTAATATTCCATTAATATTTTTTGGGTATAATACCATCCTTAATTTAACACGCAGAGTTAAACTTTATGTTACTCACAGGGGAGTGTATATGGCAGCCAAAGATCTCAATAAAACTTTAGAAAAATTAATCACCGATAATAAAAACGGGTATATAACCTATGAAGAGTTATTGCAAATTTTTCCAAAGCAGCCAACCGCTGCAAACTCAAAAAAAATTTTAACACTTTTAACTAAGAACAAAGTTGACTTAATCTCTTCAGCAGAAAAAGCAAAACTAAAAAATATTCAAGATGCACAACTATTGGCAGAAGAGCGTCAAAAATTACAAGATGAAGCCTTACAAAATGAGTTTGATTTAGGAAAAGAGAAAGAGCTTTTAGAATGGAGTAGAAGTGATTCTCCAGTAAGAATGTATCTTAGAGAGATGGGACTTGTAGCACTATTGACCAAAGAAGAAGAGATTGAAATTTCAAAAAGAATTGAACTTGGTGAAGATATCATCATCGATGCTTTTTGTTCAGTTCCTTATCTGATAGACTTTATCTTGGATTATAAAGAAGCACTTATAAATAGAGAAAGAAGGGTTAAAGAACTTTTTAGAAGTTTTGATGAAGAAGAGAGCTCAAACGAAAATGCGGATGGAGATCCCTCTGTAGAAGAAAAGGAAAAAGCTACAGCAAAAGGTGACAACAAAAGAGAGAAAAAAGTCAATGAGAGCTTTAAAACTTTAGAAAAAGCAAAAAAAGAGTGGATCAAAGCCTCAACTGCCAAAGAAGAGACAACTGATTTATCAGAAGAAGAGCAGATGCACCACTCTTTAATTTTAGCCTTTAAAAAGAAGACTTTAAAAGAGAAGCTTATTGATTTAGGGCCTACAAGTAAACTAATTAATGAACTTGTAAAATCAATGGAAACAGCACTTAAAAGTGACGGTGGTTTTGATAAAGAACTTAAAAAACTTGAGTATAAACTTCCTCTTTTTAACGATACACTCAAAGAAAATCACCAAAAAATTATTGAAAATATTATAAACATGAGCAAAGATGATGTTTTAGCTTCGGTTCCTGAGGCAACAATGGTTTCAACCTATATGGAAATCAAAAAACTAGTCCAAACTAAAGAGGCAAGTAAAGATAGTTTTGATCTTGAACCTGACTATTTAAAAGAGATACTTGAACAAATTAAAAGAGGTAAAGCCATTGCAGATAAGTCAAAAACAAGAATGGCTAAGTCAAATCTTAGACTTGTGGTATCAATCGCAAAGAGATATACAAATAGAGGCTTGCCATTTTTAGATCTTATCCAAGAAGGTAATATCGGTCTGATGAAAGCCGTTGATAAGTTTGAGTATAAAAAAGGGTACAAATTTTCAACTTATGCAACATGGTGGATTAGACAAGCCATCAGTAGAGCAATTGCCGATCAAGCAAAAACAATTCGTATCCCAATTCACATGATTGAGACAATCAATAGAATTAACAAAATCACAAGAAAACACCTTCAAGAATTTGGTATGGAACCAGATCTTGATCAAATTGCTGAAGAAGTTGGACTTTCTGTTGATAAAGTAAAAAATGTTATTAAAATTACAAAAGAACCAATTTCACTTGAAGCACCTATCGGAAATGAAGAAGATGGAAAATTTGGCGATTTTGTTGAAGATAAAAAATCCGTTGCACCTATGGAATTCATGCTCAAAAATGACTTAAAAGGTCAAATTGACGGAGTACTAGAGCAACTCAATGATAGAGAAAGAGCCGTTGTTAGAATGCGTTTTGGTCTTATGGAAGATGAGAGTGATAGAACATTAGAAGAGATTGGAAAAGAGTTAAGTGTTACAAGAGAAAGAGTGAGACAAATTGAAAACTCAGCAATTAAAAAATTGAAACATCCAAAAGTTGGACGGAAACTAAAGAACTATATCGAAGAATAAACTCGTAGAATGGATGAAAATCCACCTTCATAATATTACAGTAGAAATAATAATAGGTTCAGATACAACAGTAAATGATTCTATGGTAGATGCTTTTGGAGAAGATACTCGTATAGGTATTTCATATAATAATCTAAAACCTTGAGCTACTTTTGCTATATCTTTTATAAATGGGGGATACGTGAACTTTTTATTATAATGATTCTATAATTATTAGATATATAAAAAGGTTAATTTTGTATAAGTGGAATGATGATAAAAATGCTCTCTTAAAATCAACAAGAGGGTTTAGTTTTAACGATGTTTTGGAGGAAATGTCACAAAATAATGATGCAATCAAAGAAGATGCAAAACATACACTAGAGTATCTTAAACAAAAAAAGCAGATCAGCATTAACATGAAGCAGTCTGATTTGGATTTCATCAAACAAAAAGCCAATGACATAGGCATCTCATATCAAAATATTATACAAGCTTTAGTTCACAACTATGCAACTGGGAAATTAGAGCTTCGGATTTAAAGTTGGATAGGTCTATTGTTCCGTCATCCTTTTTTTAAGGCTCTCACATACACATATTTTCCGTGTTGATATAATTTGGTGGATTTCTTCCACCCTACGGCTATTTGTCACGAAAAAAGATAGATACAGTTGCCACTAACGGAACAATTGCTAAACCTGTCAAATACCCCATTATATTTAACATCCCATTTTTATTTAGATACAAAAACGATAAGAAAAGAGCTCCATAAGCAACTAAGCGAAATAGTGAAACAGCTCCAGATGCAGATCTTCCTAGATTTTCAGCTGCAGTTTTAAAACCATCTATTTTTGCTCTCTCTTCAATAATGACCTCTTTCAAATCACGCTCTTCGCCATAAAGGTCATGAATATCTTCAATCATATCTAACTCTTCCCTATCCTCTTTTGGGATATCTCCAGATGCAATCCTTTTTTCTACCATCTTTTTATAACCCAAAAAAGAAGCTAAAGTAATAAGCAGTGAGGCAAAAAATGCACTTTGAGAACTAATGAGCCAATTATTGCCATGGTAAAAAGAGAGGGCAATCAGAAACACATCAACCACAACAAGAGTGATTATCAGTTTTTTAATATTTATCATCGTCCTCGTCATCATCATAATTTGTTTTTGCATGTTTGTACTTTGGATCGTCTTTGAGTTTATCAAGCTCTTTCATCTGTTTATTGTAAGCCCGTTTGATATTCATACCAGCCGCAAAAATACCCCAAAAAACACCAAGCCAAAGAAGCCAATCATATCCAAGATACTTTTTCATAGCTATTCCTAAACCCACACCAATCACAACAGCAAGAACAATTGAGATACCAAGAGAGAGGTGTTCCGCTCCCTCTACAAACTTTCCAAATTTTGGTTTTTCTTCCATTATAACTCTTTAAACACTTTATCAGCAATTTGTATCACTTCATCAATCATCTCATCATCCATAACCGTTGAGATAAAACCTGTTTCATATTGACTACATGCAAGATAAACACCATTTTGAAGCATCTTTTTGTGAAAAAGTGCAAATCTATCAGTATTAGATCTTAGTGCATCATCAAAGTTTTTGACTTCATTTTCATTAAAGAAAAATCCAAACATGCTTCCTCTCACATCAACTTGTAAAGGTATATCAACACTATCTGCTGACGCTTTAAAACCTGCCATAAGTTTTTTAGCTTTCTCTTCAAGGTCATCATGAAGATTTGGTATAGATTTTAATTTTTGAAGTGATGCCAATCCTGCATTCATTGCAATTGGATTTCCACTAAGCGTTCCTGCTTGGTACACTGGACCATCTGGAGAGAGTTTATCCATGATTTCTGCACTTGCACCAAAGGCTCCAACAGGCATTCCTCCACCAATTACTTTTCCAAAAGTTACGATATCAGGTTTCACAGAACTAATCCCTTGTGCACCGTTTAAACTGGCTCTAAATCCACTCATCACTTCATCAAATATCAGTAACGCCCCATGTTCATCACAAATTATACGAAGAGATTGTAAAAATTCTTCATCTGCTGGCACTAATCCCATATTCCCTGCGATTGGTTCGATGATAATACATGAGATGTCACTAGAATTTTCAAAACTTTTTTTAACACTCTCAATATCATTATATTTTGCTAAAAGTGTATGTTTTGTTAAATCCTCAGGAACTCCTGGCGAAGATGGTGTTCCAAAAGTTACCGCACCACTTCCAGCTTGAACAAGTAATGAATCACTATGTCCATGATAACAGCCTTCAAACTTCACAATATCATCCTTTCCTGTAAATCCACGAGCAAGACGAATTGCAGACATAACCGCTTCTGTACCACTACTTACAAACCGAACTTTATCTAAGTTTACAAACATAGAGCAGATCTCTTCAGCCAACTGGGTTTCAACCTCAGTTGGAGCTCCAAAACTCAGCCCTTTTTTTACGGAGTCAATGACTGCATTTTCAATATCTTTGTCGCAGTGACCAAAAATTAACGGCCCCCAACTCTGTACAAAATCAATATACTTATTGCCATCAATATCCATAAGATAAGCACCCTCGCCACGCTCTATAAAGATCGGAGTACCCCCAACGCTTTTAAAAGCACGAACAGGAGAATCTACGCCTCCGGGAATAACATTTTTAGCCTCATTAAAAGCATTTTCACTGTTTGTCACTATTTGCAAATTTTAGTCCTTTTTTGTTTTGTGTAATTAAATAATAGTATAAAAATGCTTTCTCTTCATCGGTAAGAAAGTACTCTGGCATCAATCGTTTACCTTTTTTAAGTGCTTTTTTAAATTGCCGCATTGAAAGATTATTAATCCTTGGACCTATCAGAGAAATTTTATTTTTCCCTGAGATATAAGAAGATATCTCTTTCCCCTCTCCATATTCTCCATGACACTTATCGCAGCCAATTCCTCTTGGATTTTTGTAGAGCATTTTTGCGTATTCATCATTGGAGATAAAACTTTCATCTGCGTTAATGGAATTAACAAGAAGAAGTAAGATAAATAAACCTATGCGCATTTATACCCTTTGGAAGCTTTGTACGATATAATAACTAAAATTATATAAAGGTTTTTTATGCAGATTTTGGATGGACGTGCGCTCTCCTTAAAGATTAAAAACAAAGCAAAAGAGGATATTAAAATTCTCAGAGAAAAAGGCATTACACCCGGTCTTGCTGTTGTAATTATTGGAGATGATCCGGCAAGTCATACTTATGTGAGAATGAAAGAGAAAGCTTGTGAAGAGGTTGGAATTTACTCAATTTTACATAAAATGCCCGCTGACATTTCTCAAGATAAAATTATTGAAACGATTGAAATGATGAATAAAAATCCAAATATCGATGGAATTTTAATCCAACTACCGCTTCCTTCACATATAGATACCAGAAAAATACTCCAAACCGTCATTGCAGCAAAAGATGTAGATGGTTTCCATCCGTTTAATGTTGGCAAACTATCTCTAAAACTAGATACCTTCACACCATGTACACCACTAGGGGTTATGAGACTTCTTGAAGAATATAAGATAGATCCAAAAGGATTAGATACTTGTATAGTAGGTGCTAGTGATATCGTGGGAAAACCTATGATGAACCTTTTACTTAATGCAGATGCAACGGTAGATATTTGTCATATACACACCAAAAGTTTAAAAGAACATACAAAAAGAGCCGATTTACTTATAGTTGGCGTTGGCAAACCTGATTTAATTACAGAAGATATGGTAAAAGATGGTGCTATTATTATAGATATTGGTATCAACCGTCTAGAGAGTGGAAAACTTATCGGAGATGTCTCTTATGAGGAAGTTGCACCAAAATGCTCATTTATCACACCAGTTCCAGGAGGAGTTGGACCTATGACCATTGCCATGTTATTGGAAAACACAATTAAAGCTACAAGGAATCGTTTATAATGTTAAGAAAAATATCTAATTTTGCAAATAGTTGGACGGGTACCATTATCATTGTTCTTTTGGTTATCTTTTTTATAGCGCAAGCTTTTGTAATCCCAAGTGGCTCTATGAAACGCTCTATGCTTATTGGAGATCATCTATTTGTTAAAAAGTTTGCTTATGGAGTGCCAACACCACACATTCCATGGATAGAAGTTCCTGTGCTTCCTGATTTTAATGGAAATGGACATCTTATAGAGGGAGAGCGTCCTAAACGTGGCGATATCGTTGTTTTTCGTTACCCACTTGATGAGAAAGTGCATTTTGTAAAAAGATGTGTAGCTGTTGGTGGGGATGTATTGACCATTAGAGATAAAGTACTATTTCTTAAACCCCATGAGGGGAATGAATATATCAAAGAAAACTTTCCAAAAGAGAGTATTGTTGATATGGCTGGTACATTATGGGTAAAAAACCCTTATATGCATAGGTTTCCAGGAATTCAAACAGATGAGAATATCAAAAATGAAGGGACTTATCCTGAACAGATTTTTAACTTCCCTCCGATTCAATTAGAAGAGGACTATTTTTTCATGATGGGAGACAATAGAGACCACTCTAATGATAGTCGTTTTTGGGGACCTGTTCCTTATAGACTTATTGAGGGGAAACCTTGGTTTATCTACTTCTCATGGGATAAAGATTATGAGATCAGATGGAACAGGATAGGAAAATTTGTAGATACAGTAGTAGATGAAGCTGAATATATAGACTCAAAAGAACCTTTGGAGTAGAAGATGAATACCATACAAGTTATTGATATCGTTACGCTGATTTTAGCACTTGCCATTGCCATAATTGGTCATGAGATCATGCATGGGCTTGTAGCTTACAAAAACGGAGATCCTACAGCAAAGGCTCAAAACAGACTTAGTATCAACCCTCTTGTTCATATCGACCCAATTGGTACGATTTTAGTACCTGCAATGCTTCATTTTTCAGGTGCGGGATTTCTATTTGGCTGGGCAAAACCAGTACCAATAAATGAGCGAATTGTGATGCAAAATGGTGGATATGATGGGCTTATTGCCGTTAGCCTTGCTGGAATTGCTTTTAACTTTACATTAGCACTAATAGCGGTTATCGTACTTCAGTTTGTACCACCTGCTGAATCTCTTGTAACTTATTTTATCACTAAGCTTTTATGGTATACCGTAATTTACAATATTGTTTTAGGAGTCTTCAACCTCTACCCTATCCCACCATTAGATGGCTCACATGTAGTGTCTCACTTTTTCTCAAAAATGGGAATACACTCTGTTGCCGCCTTTTATAATAAAATTTCACAATATGGAATGATTTTACTAATGATTATTATCGCTACTCCATTATCAGTAATCATCTTTCAACCTATCAGTTATATACTTAGGGCACTTTTACCCTAAGTAGTAGAGAAATGTTACAACTATCTACATTTTTTTAACTTTCTATATTTTTATGCAAAAAAACTTTCCAAAATTTCCTTAATTAGAGTATGCTAACATATACAAAGGAGCATACGATGCATTATCAACACCTTACAAACTTCATTACAAGTCGTATCAGAAAAAATGACATTTTTGTACCAGCTATGATTCTCTTTTTGGTTAAAAATGATGGATGGGGTACTAAAGAGCAAATTGCACGGTTACTTTACATTTTTGAGTACAAACATGAGTTAGCGCACTATGAAACTATAGTAGATAAATTTGCCTCAGTTATGTTGGAAGATTATAGTATTGTCAAAAAAGAGGATGATATCTATAAACTCAGAACTTGGCCACTAAATAATGAAGAGATTAAGGATATCTCTTCACAATGCCTTAAAGTTGCTAATGGCTTTTTTACCAATATACAGACAGATTATGAACCAGAGAAAAAAGCGAGTTAACTATCCTCTCATTTCTTCACTAAAGCAATAACCTTCTGAGTGTAGCCGTTTTCTTATCTCTTCTTGATGCTCCGAACCTTTTGTTTCAAGAGCAAGTGTGACATTGGCATCACCATAAGAGAGACTTGTTGAAGTTCTATCATAATCAATTTGGATAATATTGGCATTTAATTCACGAAAAAGATCTGTAAGATCCATTAGTGACCCTGGTTTATCAATAAGCGTAATGACAAGTTTCATTTTTCTAAACGCTTTGATCAAACCTTTTTCGATAATAATAGAAAGCATACTGACATCAATATTTCCACCACTTAAAACAGTTGCAATTTTACTATTTTTCTCATATTGAAATTTTTTATGCATGATAGCAGCCACACCAACTGCACCTCCACCCTCAGCAATAAGTTTCTGCTTCTCTAATAAAAACAAAATCGCATTGGCAATCTCTTCATCATCAACAGAAACAATTTCATCAACCACTTCAAGAATATAATTTAAATTTTTCTCATTCACATCACGAACGGCAATTCCATCTGCAATAGTTCTGACACTTACAGAATCAATAGGTTTTTTAGCATTAAAAGATTGAAGCATGGCGTCTGCCCCACTTGCTACTACACCGATAATTTTCACAGAGGGTTTGAGTTGCTTAAACACAGAACCCATACCAGAAATCAACCCACCACCGCCGATAGGAATCACTACAATATCTATATCATCAACACTTTCTATCATCTCTAAAGCAACAGTACCTTGTCCTGCTATCACTTCATCATCTGCAAAAGGATGTATAAATGTAAATCCATGTGTTTTGGAATACTCCAATGCATAGGCGTAAGCTTCATCATAATTTTCACCGTGCAGTACAACATTTGCACCTAACGATTTTGTGCTTAAAACTTTTAAAAGAGGTGTAGTTTCAGGCATGATAATCGTAGAGGGGATTTTAAACTTTCCAGCACTATATGCCACACCCTGAGCATGATTTCCAGCACTTGCTGCGATTACACCACGTGCTCTCTCATCAGCAGTTAACGATGCTATCTTATTGTATGCACCTCTTAATTTATAAGCGCCGGTTAGCTGAAGATTCTCTTTTTTAAGATAAACCCTAGCATCACAACGGCTACTTAAAAGAGGAGCATAAGCAAATGGTGTCTCGTTAACAATACCCGCAATTCTATTCTGTGCTTTTTTAACATCTGCTACTGATATCATTTAACTATTTATAACCCTGTGATCAACCATGGTGCATCTATTTTGCACTACTTTTAAGCCTAAATCTTTAGCTCTCTTTGCAGCTCCATTATTCACAATTCCCTTTTGAAGCCAAAGAACTTTGATATCATCTCTTTTTGCTATCACATCAACAATCTCATCAGCAACTGCAGCTTTTCTAAACATATCAACCATGTCCACTTGCTCTGTAACATCTGCTAAAGACCGATATACTTTTTCGCCAAGAATAGTCTCCTCTTTGGGATAAATTGGAATTATTTTATATCCTTGTTCTTGGAGATATTTTGCAACTCTATGGCTATCTTTATCTTCTTTTGGTGAGAGTCCTGGAATTGCTATAGTTTTTACACTTTTAAATATCTCTTTTATCTCATCCATATTCTCATTTACTGTTGGAAATTCACACTCCATCTAATACTCCTTTTACTATTTAAACCAGTTTTTTACTTTATCCAGTACGCCGTCAAACTTACTCTCATGTACCATACTCTCATAACCAAAAGATTCACCAAGTTTTATTAACAACTCTTTCTGTTCCTCATTTAATTTTTCAGGATAGACAATTTTTATCTGTGCGATAAGATCACCATTTCGTCCAGAGTGAACATTTGCTACACCCTCC
>DQTU01000255.1 GCA_015662615.1 Campylobacterales bacterium
AGTTTGAAGCTAAAGCTAAAAAGTTTATTGAACAAGCCCAAAAAGAGGGTATTGAAAATATCTTTCTGAGTGAACACTATCTCATAGCCAAAAAACTTGGAGCAATAGGTGTGCATCTCACTTCAAGACAATATATCTTTGTCCCTGAGGCTAAACGCAGAGGACTAAAAGTAATCATCTCATGCCATACCGAAGCAGAAATAGAAGAAGCGATACGAAAAAAAGTAGATTTTATAACCTACTCACCAATCTTTGAAACACCAAATAAAGGGAAACCAAAAGGAATTGAGGATCTGAAAAAAATGGTTTTAAGATATAATGTCAAAATTATCGCATTGGGTGGGATTATCACGCCTAAGCAAGTGAAAGAAGTGGAAGAGACTGGGGCTTATGGCTTTGCTTCTATTCGATATTTTACAGGGGAGAATGATGCTTAAAATTCTTATAGTGATACTCTTTTTTTCAATCACTGCATGGGCTAAACCAACTTTAACCATTTATACTTACGATGCATTTTCTGCTTCTTGGGGGCCTGCTCCAAAGATAAAAGCACTATTTGAAACAGAGCATAATTGTACATTGAAATTTGTAGCAACTTCTAGCTCTATCGGAGCGTTAAGAAAGATTCAATTAGAAGGTAAAAATACAAAAGCAGATATCTTATTGGGTTTAGACACTAGCATGGCGCAAGTCGCAAATAAAACAGGGCTTTTTGCTTATCATAATATAAACAGTTCAATGTTAGATCTTCCAACTCATTATAATGATAAGAGCTTTGTTCCCTTTGATTATAGTTATTTTGCATTTGTCTATGATAGTGAAAAATTGAAAAATCCTCCTAACTCTTTTGAGGAGTTAGCTTCCATGCCAAAAGATTTTAAGATTGTTATTCAAGATCCTCGTTCATCCACTTCAGGACTTGGACTTTTGTTGTGGGTCAAAGAGGTTTATGGAGACAAAGCAAGTGATTACTGGGAAAAGCTCTCCCCTCATATCTTGACTATTACAAAAGGGTGGTCTGAAGCTTATGGACTCTTTTTAAAGGGGGAAGCAGACATGGTGCTCTCTTACACTACTTCTCCTGCTTATCATATCATGGATGAGAATAAAACCAACTATAAATCAGCAAATTTTTCTGAGGGACATTATGCTCAGATAGAAGTTGCGGCGATGCTGAAATCTTCACAAAACCAAGCTTTAGGCAAGAAGTTTTTAGCCTTTTTACTAAGTGAACAGTTTGCTGAAATTATTCCTACGGCAAATTGGGCTTATCCTGTGATAAAAATAGAGACTTTACCCAAAGCATTTGATAGTTTATCTGTTCCCAAAAAAGTCTTTTTATGGTCTGGAAAAAAAGTGCAAAAGAGAAGAAAAGAAATCATCAATGAATGGCTTGAATCACTACAAAAATGAATAGATTAAAAAGTTCTCTTCTCCCTGGTGGGATGGTATCACTATTATTACTTTCATTTGCATTTTTACTATTTTTTGTTCTGTTTATTTCACAAGATGAGGCAACTTTCAGAGAAATTGATAGTCGGATTTGGTCACTTTTAAAATTTACACTCTTTCAAGCTTTTTTATCTACACTTATTTCTGTCATGGTAGGAATACTCTTGGCTTGGAGTTTGGCGCACCAGAGTCAATTCAGAGGCAGATCACTTTTAGTAGCGATTTTTTCCTCTTCACTTGTCTTACCGACTTTGGTTGTAGTGTTTGGATTGATTACTGTTTATGGACGAAATGGTTGGATAAATTCTCTCTCTTCCTATCTGTTTGATTACTCTTTTGGCACGTATCTTTATGGTCTATTTGGGATACTTCTAGCGCATGTTTACCTTAATGCCTCTTTTGCTTCTCGTTCTTTATTGCATGCATTTGAATCCATACCAACAGAGAAATATAAACTGGCAAAGAGTTTGAACTTTAATACATTTCAACGATTTTTATATGTGGAGTTTCCAGCCATTAAAGGAGCGATTTTAAGTATTTCATCTACAATATTTCTTCTCTGCTTTACCTCTTTTGCCATTGTGTTAATTCTTGGAGGAAAACCCTCTTACAATACTTTAGAAGTAGCCATTTATGAAGCGGTAAAGTTAGAGTTTGATATCTCCATGGCTTTAAAGTTAGCACTAATTCAATTGAGTGTTTCAACGGTATTTGTACTATTGTCTTCTAATTTTAGGGTAAATTTAAATAACTTAAAAACCTCTTCAACGCTTGTTCCATGGCGTGAAGCTAAACCTATAAAATATTTTCAAGTGGCTGTTATCATGCTATTTGCACTCTTTTTTATCGCTCCATTGATTGCGATTATGATAGATGGAATTGGTGCAGATTTTCAAAAGATATTTTCTGATGCACTCTTTATAAAATCTTTTGTGACAAGCATGATATTAGCAACTGTTTCTAGTATATTGACTTTAGTTTTTGCGCTGTTATTAAGTGATACTCGGCGAAATTTTACCTCCAATCTTCGTTTAGGAGAAAAAAAGATATCAAAGTTTTTAAATGTTGTTGTTGCTTTTTCTGGAAATCTGTATCTTGCAATTCCCTCTTTAATTATGGGATTAGGATTTTTTCTTCTTTCTCAGCGTTATGAAGCCTCTGTTTTTATCTGGTCAACCATTGCACTCGTCACGGCAAATGTTTTAATGTCTCTACCTTTTGCACTCTCTGTTTTGACACCTGCAATGCAAAAGACAGCCATGCGTTATGATAAGTTGGTTTTTTCGCTGGGCATGAGTGGGATACAGAGATGGGGTTACTGTGAATTCCCCTATCTTTCCTCCTCGCTTGGTTATGTTTTTGCCCTCTCTTTCTGTTTTTCATTGGGAGATTTAGGTATTATTGCACTGTTTGGAAGTGATGATTTTTCGACTCTGCCATGGTACCTTTATCAGCTTATGGGGTCGTATAGAACAGAAGATGGGGCTGGTGTAGCGTTGATACTTTTGGTTATCACTTTGACAGCGTTTATTTTATTGCCAAAACTTTTTGGGAGCGTTAATGTTAACAATAGATAATGTGCATTATGAGTATCATGACAGTGAATTGTACGATTTTTCTATGAGCGTTGGAGAAGGAGAAATAGTCGCCATCCTTGGACAAAGTGGAAGTGGAAAATCAACACTACTTGATTTGATAGCAGGGTTTATGCGTGGGAAAAGTGGGACAATTGCACTTGATGGAGCAGAATTAATAACTTTATCTGTTGAAGCACGACCCTTAACCATACTTTTTCAAAACCATAATCTTTTTGAACATTTAAGCGTTCAGAAAAACATCCTTCTGGGGATTAGTAAAACTTTTAAAAGCTCTCATGAGGATATAGAAAAAGTAAAAACTATTTTAAAAGAAGTGGGACTTGAAAAGTTTGAGCATAAATTAGCCTCTTCACTCTCCGGCGGGCAACAGCAGCGCGTGGCATTGGCTAGGGCATTGATACGACAAAAGCCTATTTTATTGCTTGATGAGCCGTTTACTGGCTTGGACATGCAGACAAGAGTGCACATGTTGGAGTTAGTTAAAAAGATTTCAACTGAGAAGAATCTACATACGATCATGGTTACCCATGAACAGCAGGATTGTGATTTGATAGCGGATAGGGTTTATCGGGTGGAAAACTATCGCTTAGTAGCGCAATGATCAATTTTAGCGAAGATGAGTTAATACTTCTTCCAAATCAAGGGCATTGTAATTTGAATTATCTCCTAGAAAAGGGAGAAAAAAAGTACCATGTTCGAAAATTTAGACTAGCAGATCGTAATAGAAAGTTTGAATTTAAAATCCAAAAACTTGCTTCTAAAAAAAAGATTGCTGCAAAAGCATTTTATCTTGATGCCACTATCATGATAGGGGAGTTTATAGAGGGTGTACATAAAAGTAAACTCTCTTATAAAGAGATAAGAAAATTAGCAAACAGTATTAAAAAACTACATAAGATAAAACTACGACAAAAGCCAATTATATTTTCAAAAGAAGTGATTCGAAAAACAAAAAAGTTTAAACATGAATTGGTTTTGTGTCATGGCGATCTGAATGTCAAAAATATTCTTTTTGAAAAAACTGCTAAATTGATAGACTGGGAATATGCTGGGATAAATGATAAGTATTTTGACTTGGCAACAGTATGTAAAGAGTTTAAATTTAACAAAATTGAGGAAGCCTATTTTTTAAGAGCTTATGGAGATAAAATCAATTTTAAGAAACTTGGGGTGTATAAAGAAATTTATGAGATTTTGCATAAAGAGTGGTTTGAAAAACTTGATAAGGGTAAATTGGAATTTTTAACATAAAAAAAGGGGTTAACTTCAAACGAAGTTAACCCCTTTTAAATCATAAACTTATGCAGAAACTGGAACTACAGAAACTTTATTTTGCTGTTTGCTTATTTTTTTAAACTCAACATGTCCATCTATCAATGCAAAAATTGTATGATCTCTACCAATCCCTACATTGTTACCAACATGTACTTTTGTACCTCTTTGTCTAATGATGATGTTGCCCGCTCTTACGAACTCTCCGCCAAATTTTTTAACGCCTAGTCTCTGACCTTGTGAGTCTCTATTATTCTGGGTACTACCTTGACCTTTCTTGTGTGCCATATAAAATCCTTATATATTTTGAAAAATTTAATGCGAGATTATAGCAGTATTTTCTTAAAATTTGATATAATCCTTGACAAATAAAGGAGTTATCTATGGAAATATTTCTACAAAAAGCAAAAGAGGCAAGTGCAATTTGTGCAACACTTGAACCAAGTATTAAAAATTCTCTCTTACTTCAGATGGCTGAAGCTTTAAAAGCTAACTCTGCTCGTATAGAGAAAGAAAATAAAAAAGATATGGATTATGCCAAAGAGAATGACCTCTCAGCTGCACTTCAAGATAGACTGCTTTTAGATGAAAAGAGAATCAGTGCTATGGCAGACTCTATAGTGCAAATAGCAGGGCTTAAAGAGCCTGTAAATCGAGTTCTTGAGGGTTGGAAAGTCGATAGTGGATTAAATATCCAAAAAGTTACGGTTCCTATCGGTGTGATTGGTATTATTTATGAGAGTCGTCCAAATGTTACGAGTGATACGGCGGCTCTTTGTTTTAAAAGTTCCAATGTTTGTGTCTTAAAAGGGGGAAAAGAGGCTCAAAATTCAAATGAAATTATTGCTTCTATTCTTCAAGATGTTTTGGTTGCGAATGATTTGCCAAAAGAGATGATATCGCTTCTTCCTGACAGCTCAAGAGAGGGTGTAAATTATCTTATAAAACAAGATAGATATGTTGACTTGATTATTCCTAGAGGAGGAGAGGGGCTTATCCGCCATGTGAGTGAAAATGCAACGGTTCCTGTTGTAAAACATGATAAAGGACTTTGTCATACTTATATAGATGAAGATGCCGATTTTGATAAGGCGTTAAAGGTATCAATCAATGCAAAATGTAGACGGGTTGGAATTTGTGGCGCTATGGAGACGCTTTTAGTGCATAAACGTGTTGCTAGTGAGATATTACCAATTTTAAAAGATGAGTTTGATAAGCATGATACAAAACTTAGAGGCTGCGCAAAGAGTAGGGCGGTTATAGATATTGATTTGGCTGATGAAAAAGATTTTGAGACAGAGTATTTGGATAATATCTTATCGATTAAAATTGTTGGAAATGTTAGTGAAGCGGTAGCCCATGTGACAAAATATGGCTCTGGTCATTCCGATGCGATTATCACAGAAAATTATTCGGTTGCAGAACAGTTTTTAAATGGTGTGGATTCGGCATGTGTCTATCTCAATGCCAGTACACAATTTACAGATGGTGGCGAGTTTGGATTTGGTGCGGAGGTGGGGATAAGTACAAATAAGCTGCATGCTAGAGGACCAATGGGTATTAATGATTTGACAACATACAAATATAAAGTGTATGGAAATGGACAAACACGAGCTTGAATATTTTAGAGATACAAAATTTAACTTTTGGCTATAAAGAGAGTCCACTTCTTTATGATAATTTTTCACTCTCCTTAAAAAAGGGGGAAGTGATTGCTATCGTAGGGGCGAGTGGAAGTGGTAAAAGTACCCTTTTTGAGCTGATAACGGGCATGATAAAACCGATAAGTGGTACGATAGAAAAAAGTAAAATTGCTCAAATTTACCAAGACCCATATAGCTCATTTCATCCTTCTTACTCAATCATTTCACAGATAAAAGAGGTGGCAGATACACAAGAGATTGCAAGTTATTTGGATAAACTTGATTTGGAGTCAGAACTTTTAGAGAAAAAACCACATCAATTAAGTGGTGGTCAACTCCAACGCTGTTCAATTTTAAGAGCACTTTTGATGAAACCAGATTTGATTTTAGCGGATGAACCTACTTCTGCACTTGATAATGTGGTTCAACTAGATGTTATGAAGCTGTTGATGAAGTTTTTGGATAGTGTTGGGATATTGCTAATTACTCATGATGATGACCTTGCCACTTGGGCAAGTGATAAGATTGTTAAGCTTACTCCTTAAGTCTCTTTATCTTTGCTCCAAGTTGTTGTAGTTTTTTCTCCAATGTAACATAACCACGATCAAGATGATAAATTCTATGAACTCTTGTGGTACCATTTGCTACAAGAGCTGCTAAAACTAAAGCACTACTCGCTCTAAGATCTGTTGCCATGACATCTGCTCCATTGAGTTCATTTTTCCCTTCAACCATGGCAGTGTGGTTGCTTAATATGATGTTTGCTCCCATACGGATTAATTCACTCACATGCATAAAACGGTTTTCAAAAAGTTTTTCATCGATACTGCTTGCTCCCTCTGCGACAAGCGCTAAAGCCATAAATTGTGCTTGCATGTCCGTTGGAAAACCTGGGTATTCACTAGTTGTGATTTTTGCACCTTTTATCTTGGCTGCGGGTTTTATCGTAATAGAATTTTCTTTCAAATCAAAATCAAATCCCATCTCTTGAAGTTTTAAGATAATGGTAAAAAGGTGGGTGTGATTTACATTGTTTAGTGTGATTTTACTATTTGTAATTGCCCCAGCACAGAGATAGGTTCCTGCTTCAATACGGTCTGGAATTACAGTGATATTTTTTTTAGCTTCAATGAGTTTTTGACCCGTTCCTTTGATGATTAACTCATCGCTTCCAATGCCTTCAATTTTGACACCGTTTGCATTCAATACTTCACAAAGCTGTACTACTTCTGGCTCTTTTGCCGCATTGATTATCTTTGTCTCTCCATGGGCTAAGGCTGCTGCCATGACGATGTTCTCAGTTCCTGTTACGGTGATCTTATCTAAAACGATCGTGGCACCTTGAAGTCCTTTTGGAACACTTGCTCTTACATACCCTTGCTCAATGACAATTTCAGCTCCCATCATCTCTAAAGCTTTTAGATGGAGATCGATAGGGCGTTGACCGATGGCACATCCTCCAGGGAGTGAGACTTTACATTCGCCAAATCGTGCAAGAAGAGGACCAAGGGTAAGTATGGAAGCTCTCATCTTTCGTACGATGTCATAAATTGCTGTGGTGTTTGTGATAGATGATGCATCTATTTTGGCTTGATTATCTTCAAAATTTGTAGTTGCTCCTAAGTTTTCAAGTAGTTGTAATATGGTAAAAACATCATTTACACGAGGTAGGTTATCGATTGTGACTTCATTTTTAAAAAGAATGGTTGCTGCAAGTAGGGGAAGTGCTGCATTTTTAGCACCATCTATTTTAATTGCTCCGCTAAGCTTATTGTCACCCTCAATCTCTAGATAATCCATAAAAGTCCTTGAAATATTTTTATGTGATTATATCGACATCTTGCAAAATTAATAAAATATACTTATGAGACGATAATACATTTATAAGTGGAGTTGATTTAATTGTTTCAATAGTGACTTTTTATTTGATTTGCATTATCAAAGTAAAACCTCACTATTTACAAAAAATTATCAAACTTTTTTTATCTCTGTTTTTTATTTTTACATTTTTGCTTATCATTAAAATTGATTACGAGTCAAAAATAGCACTTCCTTTTATATTTCTTTCATCCGCTATATTTTTACAAGGCAAGCGTGCAGGATTTTATTGGTTTATAGCACTTTTCGTATTCTTATTAATTGCACACTTCTCTTCCCTCATGGAGTATAAGTTTAGTAATATCACCGTTATTATGATGTTGGTGTTTCTTTTTGCACACTATTTAGTACTTCTTCTCTATGAAAATCAACAAAACGAGAGTAATGAAAAGCTTGAAAAAGAGGTGCATATGCAACAAGAGGCACTTGATAATTTTAAAATTTTGATTGATTCTGCCATTGAAGCGGTACTTATTTTTGATAAGGATAAGGGACTTGTTGAGTGCAATAAAGTTGGATTGGAAATGTTTGGTTAAACAAAAGAGGAGCTTTTAGGAAAGGGTATTCTTGAGTTTGATTATAAAGATGACATAAAGTTAGTTCAAGAGATGATGAAATTAAAACAGACTGGATCTTATGAA
>DQTU01000316.1 GCA_015662615.1 Campylobacterales bacterium
AGCTTAATAACATATCACCAAACTCGGTCACGAACCGACACATGAGATGTATTTAAATAAGCCAAGATTTGTTTTTGTTAGTGGGTGATGCACTCACGAACCGACACATGAGATGTATTTAAATTTCCATTAATTTATCTAAAAAAACAGAAACCTCGCACGAACCGACACATGAGATGTATTTAAATTCGAAAATCGTCTTTTTCTAACTTTTCGTATTATCACGAGTTGTATTTTTTGCATTTTATAAAAAGCTTGAGGGGCTTAAAAAGGAGCTTTTCTTTTTCTCTTTATTAGCACTGACTGTCACATCTTCTGTTTCATTAGCTGGTGTTTTGGTAGTGTTTGTTTTATTAATTGTACCTGCATTTATAGCTTTATCTCAAAAGAGATTTCCGCAACTTTTACTGAGCTGGTTTGTGGGAGGAGTGTTGATCCTCTTTTCACTTGGTATCTCTTATATCTTTGATCTGCCTACTGGGTATACTATAGTTTTTATTTTATCGCTGCTTGGGATTGGTGGTGCATTGGTCACTTCTGGTGGATTTGTATCTATCCCATAGATGTATAGCGATGAAAAACTAAATATCTTACGGAGTAACCAAAGTAGAAGTAACTCCGCCTTTTACTTTAAAGATAGTAACTCCATCTCTACCATTTGCAATAAATGCGTATCCATTACAAACTGCCAAAGCATAAGGAGTATAAAGCGAATAACTTTGGTGGTCATTTCTGCTCTTGTTAACTGCATAAAGTGAGTCGTTTGAGAGATAATATAGATAATCATCACGCTCTACACTTTGATGGTCGTTACTTGTGTATCCTTCATAGTATCCAAGATAATCTGCATCATTAGGGTAAGTGATATCATAAGCATTAATTCTCTCATAATCATCCCAAGTTTGTGCGATATAAGAGGCATAGACAATATTTCCAATGACTTCAACATGGTTGACATAGCCATAGGCATCATATGCTCCTATAAGACGAGGGTGCTCTGGATTTGAGATATCTAAAACTTGCAAACCAAAGTCTCCGCTGGCAACATAGGCAAAGTCCCCATTATCAGAGAGTGCGATATCAAGAGCTTCTCCATTCATGCCAATGGTCGTAATGTACCCTATATATGTTTGGCTTGAGTTTGATAATTTTATTGCAGTGTTAGAGGTGTTATTGCTTTTGATTGTTATCGTTGATGAGTTATTACTATTACTGCTGCCACATCCCCAAAAGAGTATCGCTGAAGTGAAAATGATAAATAATTGTCTCATGATGTATACCTTTCATAATTAATTTCTATTCCAACTATAGTAATTTATTTATCTTTTGTCTATATTTTTTACCTTTAAGGATAAATTTTTATATTATCATGTCAAATTGTTACATTTTTGTTATAATTTTGCAGATATTTTTTTTGGAGATGGACTTGGCAAATATTTTGATAATTGGTGCTGGTGGAGTAGGGCGAGTAGTAGTACATAAATGTGTGCAAAATAGAGATGTTTTTGAGCATATTACCCTAGCAAGTCGAAGGTTGAGCAGTTGTGAAGTTTATCAAAAAGAGGTCAAAGAGCGTTATGACACGGATATAGATATCGCTCAAGTAGATGCAGATGATGTACCAGCATTGGTAGCGCTCATCCAAAAAGTAAAGCCTGACATGGTGCTAAATATTGCTCTTCCCTATCAAGATCTTACTATCATGGAAGCGTGTTTACAGACTGGGGTTCACTATCTTGATACGGCAAATTATGAACATCCTGACTCTGCAAAGTTTGAGTACAAAGAGCAGTGGGCGTTTGATAATCGTTATAAAGATGCAAAGATCATGGCACTTTTGGGAAGTGGTTTTGATCCTGGTGTTACCAATGTTTTTTGTGCCTATGCTCAAAAGCACTATTTTGATGAGATAGAGACTATCGATATATTGGATTGTAATGCAGGTGACCATGGTTATGCTTTTGCGACCAATTTCAACCCTGAGATAAATTTGAGAGAGGTAAGTTCCAAAGGGCGTTATTGGGAAAATGGGGAGTGGATTGAGACGGAGCCTATGGAGATAAAGATGGTTTGGGATTATCCGCAGATTGGTAAAAAAGATAGTTATCTGCTTTACCATGAAGAGATGGAATCGTTGGTTAAACATATCAAGGGACTTAAGAGAATTCGTTTTTTTATGACATTTGGCGAGAGTTATCTAACGCACATGAAATGCCTTGAAAATGTTGGCATGTTGGGAATAAAAGAGGTGGAACATAATGGACAAAAGATTATCCCGATGCAGTTTTTAAAAACACTTTTACCTGACCCTTCAACGCTAGGAGCGAGAACAAAAGGTAAGACAAATATCGGGATTGTTGCGACTGGCGTAAAAAATGGCGTAAAAAGGTCGATATACATTTATAATGTTTGCGATCATGAACAAACTTTTAAAGAGACTGGGGCACAAGCGGTAAGTTACACGACGGGTGTTCCTGCTATGATTGGCGCAAAACTGATGATGGAAGGCAAGTGGACAGGTCATGGTGTGTTTAACTTAGAAGAGTTTGATCCAGATCCATTCATGGAAGCGCTAAATATCCAAGGTTTGCCTTGGATTGTAAAAGAATTATGATAGAATTATAAAAAAATTATTAATAAAGGAAGTTAAATGATGAAATCTATTGATGTGAGTTCAGAAGAGTTTTTAAATGAGATTGAAAAAACAAAGAGATTTGCGGATAAAGTATATAAACAGTTCGGATGGGTTCCACACCCAAATGAGGATGTAAATGAAGGAGTTCTTATGGGACTTGCACGCCATAAATTGCTTTATGGTAAGCGTTTTTGTCCATGTTATATGGTTATAGAAGATGAAAACGGCAAGCATGTTAGCGCTGATAATAGAACTTGTCCATGTAAGGTTGCAATCGAAAAAGAGGTTCCAGAAGATGGCATGTGTCATTGTGGAATTTTCTGTACACCTGAATTTGCTGAAGCTAACAAACAGTCATGATTGCAAAGATCGATGTAAACTCTGACGAGTATAAGTTAGAGTTAGAAAAAACTGTCAAGTTTTCTGATAAAGTAAATGAACAGTTTGGGTATGTTTACAATCCAGATCCTGAGATAAGTGAGTCAGTTCAGATGGGATTGACTCGAAATAAAATAATTTATGGCAAGAGATTTTGTCCATGTTTTATGGTTATCGGGGAGACTAAAGAGGAGCAAAAAGAGGCAGATAACCGAATTTGCCCATGTAAACCTGCGATTGAAAAAGAGATACCTGAACAGGGGTATTGCCATTGTGGAATTTTTTGTACTCCTGAGTATGCAGAACAACATAAAAAAGAAGAAGTTATCGATGAGGTTACCCATGCCCATTCTAGAGGTTTAACAAAAGAGGAGTGTGAAGTACTTCTTAAAAAAGAGCAACTTGATGGTGATGAACTTGAAGCACTTTTAGAGGCTAAAAATCTTGGATTTATCAACTTTACATTAGTTGATGTTAGAGAGTGGATGGAGTGGAATCAGGTGCGAATCGTAGGAACTGATGTACTTGTCCCGACTACTTCATTTTATGAGGCACTTTCTCAGATAGAGGATAAAAAGTCGGAGCCTATCATCGTATATTGTCTTACTGGAAGCAGAAGTAATTACTGCATGAATGCCATGAAACAGATGGGATATGCACAAGTGAGTAACTTAACTTATGGTATCGTATCTTTTCACGGGGATAAAGAGAGTGGAGCGTAATACTAAAAAGATAGTATTACCTCTGCGTCAAAATCATCTGATTGGAAAGTGATTTCATCTTCTTTAATTCGTATTGCTTCAAATGAATTATTTAAAAATTGATTTACTGCTTCATCGGCATCTTCTGATTGTTGGCAAAATGCATGATCTAGGTCTGCTTCATAGCTGACACGAGAAAATGAAATTTCTTTATCACTTATTTTGTATCTAGCGGTTAGTTTTTGACAGTCGGCATAGGCAGTAACTTTACCATCTTTAAATCCCATATCAATTTTATATGTTTTATTTACCGTACTTATTGAAGTAGTATAAAACTGATCCAAATCCATGGTAATCTCTTCCCAGTTTTCACCAGATAATGTTTCTTTTAAATCCATATTTTGTGTACTTAATGTACCAAGTGCATTATCATCTGATCCTAAATTGACTGATATTGTGCCATCTTGTCCATTTGATGAGCCACACCCAATAAGAAAAAGTAGTGAAATTGTTAAAATTATTTTTTTCATAAGAATCCTTCATACTTAATATCGGCAGAATTGAAAACATTTTAAATATTGTCTTAAATATGATAAACTTTAAAATAAGGAGTCAATTATGAAGTATATTTTTATTATATTAATCTCACTATTTTTTCTAGGATGTTCTCCTAAATATAAGATAGTCAATGCATATGTTGCACCACAAACTGAGTCGGGAAAAGCTTGTTTGGTAGAGTGTCAAAAACAGTATGGAAGTTGTAAAGAAGTTTGTAAAGCTAATTTTGAGATATGTCAAACTAAAGCGCATGCTACAGCAAAAGAGAATTATGATCGTAAAATGCAACGCTATTCTATACTTTTAGAGAGATATTTAGATGATATGGAGATGTATCAATTGGAGATAGACTTGATGTACTTTGATGGGTTTTATGGTGGATACGGCAGGTATGGCTATAGTGGATATTATCCTCATCGTATGTTTATGATGCATCCTATGCCTGTTTATAGACCAGCCAGACCATATAAACCAAGTTTAGCAAAAGAGATTCAGTTGGCAGAGGCGAAGATGTGTCAAATTGATTGTGGTTGTACTACAACTTTTGATGATTGTTTTGTAGGGTGTGGCGGTACAGTAAAAACGGATCGAATTTGTATCGAAAATTGCCCAAGTGATAGATAAAAAATCTATCCTTGTTACGGGTTGTTCCAGCGGCATAGGATATTACTGTGCTAAAGAGCTTCAAAAATGTGGATATAGAGTTTTTGCAACAGCTAGAAAACTTGAAGATGTTGTGCGACTTCAAAGTCAAGGGTTAGAATCACTTCAACTTGATTTAGATGATAGCCGGAGTATTCAAACAGCGGTTGATGAAGTTTTAAAAAGATGTGATGGAAAACTCTATGCACTTTTTAATAATGGCGCTTATGGGCAACCTGGAGCGGTTGAGGATTTGAGTCGTCAAACGCTTCGGGCTCAGTTTGAAACCAATATCTTTGGAACACAGGAACTTACAAACTTGGTACTTCCTAGCATGAGGGTAAATGGGGAAGGGCGTATCATCCAAAATAGTTCAGTATTAGGGTTTGTATCCATGAGATACCGTGGTGCTTATAATGCTAGCAAATATGCATTGGAAGGGCTAAGTGACACCATGCGACTAGAGCTAAAAGAATCAAATATCTTTGTCTCTTTGATAGAACCAGGACCTATCAGAAGTGATTTTAGAAAAAATGCCTTAGCCAAGTTTATACAAAATATTGATAGAGAAAATAGTGCCCATGCCAAAGAGTATAAAGAGAAACTTGGATCTTTAGAGAGTGATACAGATGCTCCCTTTACACTTAATTCTGATGCTGTTTTTAAAGATCTATTGCATGCACTAGAGTCTAAAAAACCAAAGGCTAGATATAGAGTTACTTTTCCTACCAAGCTTTTTGCAATTTTAAAAAGAATTCTTAGCACAAATACATTAGATTTTATTTTAAGAAAAGTAGATTAAAAAAACTTTTTAATAAATAAAAGTTTAACCTTGTTTAGATTAAATATTGTAATATTTTTCTACAAAAGGAGATGTTATGAATATTACAGATCAAGATATGGCAGATGTGCTAAATAGAACTTTAGAAGAGATTAAAGAGTTAAAAAAATCTAATGAAGCAGAATACAAAGTATTAAAAACAGGGATTCTTTGTCAAAAACTGAATCTCAATGTTGATGATTTAGAAAAGATGTACAATATGAAAATTGCTACACAAGCCTAAGAAAGTACACTCTACCTTCCGCAAAGATGTTACTTTTCAATAAAAGGTAACATCTCCTCAATAGATCTTCTATTTGAAGCTAATATAGTTCCTTTTTTGTCAATAAACCAAAATGAAGGTGCTCCAAAAACTTCAAATTTCTTTGCAAAATTTTCTTCACTATCTGCGGGATTGTTATCAACAAGTACAGGATAGGAAATTCCTTTCTCTTTTACATATGGCTTAAGAGCCTCTTGGTCCAAAGAGAGATCAAGTGAGTAAGTTACGATTTCAATACTCTCATCATCTTTATACATATCATAGATTTTTTGTATGCGAGGAAATTCAGCGATACATGGTGGGCAATAACTTGACCAAAATACAATAATGATATTTTTCCCAAGATTCGATCTCACACTCCACTCTTTGCCATCCATAGTAAATGCTTTTGCATTAGGGGCTTTTGTATTGATTCCCTTCAATGGAGCTGTGTACTTTTTATAATAATATTGAACAATCGGATATCCTCGATAAATTACATAGATAGAGATTACAACTGCTAAAATTGCTAGTAGATATTTCATAGAAATCCTTCAAATTTGTATTTTAAAACTCTGCCATTGTCATCAGCAAAATAGATATAACCATGATCGTCAAAAGCGACACCTTCTTGAGCAAAATCTTGTAGTTTTTTTGTAGATATAGTTTTTCCATTTTTCAAATCATACTTGATTAGAAGATTTTCACTATCACTAACCATGTAAAGGTAGCCATTATGAAAACTAAGCCCTGCGATATCTTTGTATCCATGGTCAACGATATCTTTGATAGCAACTTTTTTCTTTTTTAAAGAATTAATTTTTATAAGTACTGAGGGGTCTGATTTTGGCCATTTTTTGCTTGATTGGTTTGAGAGATAGATGCCATTTGGTGTGATAGCAATACCTTCAAGTCCATTTTTTTTATCTTTTTTAAGCACATTGACTTTTTTAAATTTTCGTTTTATCTTGATCTCTTTTTGAGCGGTAAGGTTTTTTTGACTGACGATGAGGATATTATCATCGCCTTCTACGGCAAAATATAATTTACCTTTTTGAATGTCACATGCAACGCCTTCAAGGTCGTAATTTCCCAATCTTTTTTCTCTTAAGATTTTTCCATCAGTGCTGATTTCAAAAACTTTCCCTTCATCATTGGCTACAAAAAGAGAATTTGTGTTTTTTGCATAGCAGATTCCCGAAGCTTCAGGGATGTGAACAAGTACATCATCTGAATGTGAACAAGATGTGAAAAACAAGATTAAAAATAGGGTATAAAATTTCATTTAAGTAATCCTTTAGATTTAAGAAAGTCTAGTATAGCAATATCAAGCATATTGTATACTTTATCAAATCCCTCAAACCCAGAATAAAAATAGGGATCAGGTACACACGCTCCATCAAAACCTCCATAGTTACCTATCTTGTAGAGGTTTTCAAAGCCTAAAATCTCCAAGTCATGATAGTTGTTTTGATCCATAACAATGACATAATCAAAGCTTCTTTTGTCCTCTTTTTCTATCTTCCTTGCTTGAAGTTTACTGATGTCAACACCATTGTTTTGGGCTACTTTTATAGAGTTTTCACATGGCGTTTCTCCCACATGCCAATGACCAGTACCAGCAGAATCAATATGAAGTTTAAGCTCTTGATCTAGTACAATTTTTTTAGCAATTCCCTCAGCCAGAGGTGAACGACAGATATTTCCAAGACAGACAAAAAGTATCGATTTCAACGCTATTCCTTTTTGAGGTATTTATG
Source organism: Campylobacterales bacterium (assembly GCA_015662615.1). Classification (GTDB taxonomy): domain Bacteria; phylum Campylobacterota; class Campylobacteria; order Campylobacterales; family QNZT01; genus SZUA-1433. Next base: position 7,757 of record DQTU01000316.1, read on the forward strand.
TGTATAATAGTAAAAAAAAGTTTCAAAAGTCATAAAAAATGAAAGAAAACATAGAAAAAATTTTAAATGTTCCTATCAAAAGTTGCACACTAATAGCACAAAATAGTACTGCGTATATCTATAATTGCGATGACAAGTATATCGTAAAAGTTAGCGAACATGGTTGGTTACTTTCAGCTGAAGCGCAGATGTTGGATTATCTTAAAACTTACTCAAACCTTCCAGTACCTAAAGTTATCAAAAAACTAGAAAATATTCTCATAACTGAATTTATCAAAAATAACGGTCAAGGAAAAGAAGATGCTGAACTCGACGCGGCTGTAAAACTTGCATCTTTGCACCGTATTCATGATGAACAGTATGGATTTGCAACTGATACGACTATCGGGATATTTAAACAGCCTAACAGACAAAATGATTCATGGGTTGATTTTTTTAAGCGAGAAAGGGTTTTAGAGTTTGCAAATAAATCTTACGAAGAGGGAAAAATTTCAGATAAGCTTTATGATCGTGTGATTAGTTTTTGTGATGATTTTGACAAATACCTTATCGAGCCAGATGCTCCGTCGCTTCTTCATGGTGATGTATGGAGTGGAAATGTCCTCATGCATGATGGTATAGTGACAGGATTTATCGATCCTGCAATTTACTACGGTCATCATGAAATGGATTTGGCATTTATCATGATGTTTCAAACATTTGATGCACCATTTTTCCAAAAGTATGGTGAGATCTATCCTATAGCAGATGGCTTTTTTGAAGAGCGAGCGGATATCTATAATCTCTATCCATACCTAGTGCATGCAAGAGCTTTTGGAAAAAATTATTTACCATATATCGAAAAGACATTAGATAAATATGGATATTAGTACCCCGGTTTATATACTTGAAGAGAAAAAACTAGAGAAAAATCTTCAACTGTTAGACTATGTGCAAAAGCAGAGTGGGGCGAAAATCCTTTTAGCACTCAAAGGTTTTGCATTTCAAGCGAGTTTTGATCTGGTTGGAAAGTATCTTCATGGATGTTGTGCAAGTGGATTACATGAAGCGAAACTAGCACATCAAGAGATGCAAAAAGAGGTTCACACTTATGCCCCAGCTTTTAAAGATGAAGAGATAGATGAAATTATCTCTATCAGTAACCATTTAGTTTTTAACTCTTTTAATCAGTGGCAAAAATATAAAGATATGGCAGTGGGAAAACTCTCATGTGGACTGCGAGTTAACCCAGAAGTCTCAGCTTCACCAAAAGAAATTTATAATCCGTGTTCGCCATATAGTCGTTTAGGAATTACAAAAGCAGAGTTTAAAGAGGATTTGTTGGAGGGAATTGAGGGGCTTCATTTTCATGCACTTTGTGAACAAGATGCAGATGCCCTTGAAGATGTACTAAAAAGTTTTGAAGAGAAGTTTGGACATTTGATATCACAAATGAAATGGATAAATTTTGGAGGAGGACATCATATCACAAGAGAAGGTTATGATGTTAAAAAGCTTATCACACTCATCAAGGAGTTTAAAGTTCGTTATGATGTGGAAGTATACTTAGAGCTTGGAGAAGCAGTAGGGTGGCAAACAGGCACTCTTGTGACTATAGTGCTTGATATAGTGCATAATGATATTGATATAGCCATCCTTGATACTTCCGCAGAAGCACACATGCCAGATACCATCATCATGCCTTATCGTGCAGAGGTTAGAGGCGCTAAAAAAGCAGGAGAAAAAGCATACACTTATCGCCTAGCTGGAAACACATGTTTAGCAGGAGATATCATGGGAGATTATAGTTTTGACACCCCTTTGAAAGTGGGAGATAAAATCATCTTTGAAGATCAGATACACTACACCATCGTTAAAAATACAACCTTTAACGGCATAAAACTTCCAGACTTGGCAATCCAAAAAGAAGATGGAACGATAGAAGTTGTGAAAAAATTTGGCTACGACGAATACAAAAGAAGAAACTAAGAAATATCTGTCTATTAGGAAGTGGAGACCTTAGTCTAGCTTCTCTACCTCTTTTTTTGAAAGTCCTGTTAGCTTTATAATCATATCAATTGACATATCTTGTTTTAACATCGCTTTTGCAATTATGATTTTTGTATCTTTTGAAGCTTTTTGTTTTTTCTCTTCAACTTTCTCAAGTCCTTTCAAGATTTTAAATCTAAATCTTAAGCTTTCTTTGCCTTCTATGAGTATCAGGGGTTTTTAGAGGTGCCCTAAAGTGAATCTCTCTCTTTTTCTATCGTAAATGGCATGGCTAAATCCTCCTGCTATTTTTTCTTATATAATTCGTTTATATCTGGTCTAAGTCTCAAAAGATAAAAAAGTTTTCTAAGATAATCTTCTCTTTTTTTACTCTCAAGATTGAGTAACTTTTCTTGCAATTTTGCAAAAAGTTTATCTATATCTTTTATATTACAGAGTATTGCCATGATGTTATCTGTTATATCATCACTCTCTATAAGTTTAGAACAGTCAAATTCTCTAATATCTTTAACTTCATAATTATATCGTAAATTTTTCTTTTTGATTTTTGATTTGATTTTGATATCTCTATTACCTACATAAAGCACCATCTGTTGTGGAAATTCATCATAGTTTTCATAAATTAGAGAGGCATATTTTAGCATTCTTTTTGGCATGAGCGTATCGTTTATAGATTGGATTTCAAGATGAAACAGAGTATCGTCTTCAAGACGAGTGAGTAAATCAACTCTTCTCTCTTCTACTTTTGGAAAGCTTGTTTCTAAAACTTCTTTTATCTCTTTGTTTACGAGTAATTTTATGAGAGCTTTGGGAGCATTTTGAAAAAGTTCTCGCAGAGTTCTATCGTAGACAAATGAATTTTTTTCTTTGTGCATGGTTACTCCTAAAATGGCTTAGAAGTATTTTAGTGTAAAAAATAGTTTACTTTTAGTTTTATTTCATTTTGAAATGTTTTTTATGGTGGGAACTGTGCTAACTCATCCTTTGTAAAGAAATTTCATAAAACCTTCTATCAAAAGATCCAAAGGCTCAAATCTCTCTTCAAGATAATTTTTGTGCTTAGGTCTCTGTATAGTTGTTTGTGATTGAAATGTAACTTCTTTAGGAAATGATGGTGCAAAATCCTGAACACCTGAGAGTTTCGACCACTCCATAATCTGCCGAAGCTCTCCAGCATCCAACCAATATCCACAACTGATACAGCGATCCATGATTACACCGCTTTTTTGTTTATAGTTTAACCGTGACATCATAGTGCGACACTCAGGGCATTTTTTGTATTTGATACTCTTCTCTTTGACGATAGGACTGTCAAGAATTTGACGCACTTTTTCAAAGTCATATTTATCACTTTTGATGATTTCCCGCTCCATAATTGCTTCGAGTTCGCCATAGTCAAGAAAAATCCCATAACAATGTTTGCACTGCTCGATATAAAGCTCTTTACCCTCATCAATGATAAGCGTTTCAAGAAAAACTTCACAATTTGGACAGACCCTCTCCGTCTCTTTGTGGACTTCATAACGATGCTTTAAATCTACTTCATTTCGCACTCCACAGTAAGTACAAATGATACCATCAAGAGGTCCGCCACAGTTTTTGCACTTGTACATGATAAGCCTTTGTTTAGGAGTTATAATGTTTCTATATCGACCAATCAGGTTTTCAAGTTAAATAAAGCTATTATTTCTTATAATCCCACCGTCCTAACAAAAAATATCCATTTGTGGCCCGTTCGTCTAACGGTTAGGACTCCGGCCTCTCACGTCGGCAATAGGGGTTCGAATCCCCTACGGGTCACCATTTACTTCGATATACTTTACTTATATTCCAATAACTTTTGATAATTTGATTTGTTTTTGAGCAGGCAATAGGTTTGTTTTTTTGTTTTGGAAATTGGCTTTTTTTTGGCACGGTTTTGTCTCCTGTTTGATTCTTAAAATATTTATAGAATTTATAACCCATAATCTTACTATTAATATTATCTACATTAAATATTCACTAAAATAAATTAATTAAAATTTAAGTAGGTTATATGGCAAAGCAAAAACAAGAAGAAGCAATAGAAAGACAACTATGGAAAGCCGCAGATAAACTACGAAAAAATATAGATGCTGCAGAGTATAATGCACCCTTTTTTCAAGACCACTAAATCAGATTTTTTAATTCCACCGACTCATGATACCTTTTGTAACCGTTTTTCTCCTTTAGAGTTAA
>DQTU01000214.1 GCA_015662615.1 Campylobacterales bacterium
CGCATCCCTCTTCTTGCGAAGATGACATTTTAAAAATTCTAGGATACAGAGGCCATGGCATACTGTCATCTCTCTCTAGTGGAGCTTTTGGCATCAGCTCAATTTGGGTAATTGATTTTGCACTGTGTCTTACAGAAGTTCCTACACAATCACTCCCTGTATCCCCACCTCCGATAACGACTACATGTTTATCGGTCGCTAATATCTCATCTTCTTTGGCAAAAACTTCGCCTTCAACACGGCTATTATTTTGAGCTAAAAACTCCATGGCAAAGTGGATATTGTTTGCATCTCGGTTGGGTATCGGTAAATCTCTTGGAATGGTTGCACCACCGCAGAGAACAACAGCATCATATTTTTCTTGAAGTTCTTTGACAGGGATATTTACACCCACATGTGCTTCTGTAAAAAATTCTATACCTTCTTGTTTCATAAGTTCAACTCTTCTTTGAACCACTTTTTTCTTATCTAGTTTGAAGTTAGGTATGCCGTATCTTAAAAGTCCACCGATACGCTTATCTCGCTCATATATAGAGACTGCATGACCTGCTTTATTGAGTTGAGTGGCAACAGATAGCCCTGCTGGTCCTGAACCTACAACAGCAACTTTTTTTCCAGTTCTGTTTTTTGGAATTTGTGGTTTCATCCAACCTTTTTTATAGGCTTTTTCGATGATTGCGTATTCGATACTTTTAATATTTACTGGGTCTTCATTTATCCCCAGCACACATGCTCCCTCACACGGAGCTGGGCAGATGCGACCTGTAAACTCTGGAAAGTTATTTGTACTCATAAGTGTTCTAAATGCTTGTTCCCATTTTCCACGATAGAGCAGGTCGTTGAACCTTGGTATGATATTTGCGACAGGACATCCATAGTTGCTATGGCAAAATGGCACACCACAATCCATGCATCTTGCTGCTTGTCTATTTAACTCTTCATCATCCAATGGGATGCTAAACTCATGATAGTGTTTTATCCGCTCTTGTATAGGAGCGTATGTAAGGTTTTTTCTCTTAAACTCTTTAAATCCAGTTATTTTTCCCATCTTTTGCTCCTACGCTGTGACATCTTGTTCATCTTTGTTTCTTGGCTTACTTGCCAACACTCTTTTATAATCTACAGGCATGACTTTTATCAGTTTTGATACCGTAGCATCCCAATCATCCAATAACTTTTTTGCCTCTTTTGAGCCTGTATATCTTATATAGTTTTCAACCATCGTTTTAATTTCATCAGACTCTTTTTTCTCTTCGATTTTATCTAAATCAACCATTTCAGTATTGATTCTCTGTTTTAAACTGTTGTTTTCATCATAGATATATGCGATACCACCACTCATACCAGCTGCGAAGTTTTTCCCGATTTCTCCAAGTATCACAACTCGCCCACCAGTCATATATTCACAACCGTGGTCTCCGATAGCACTTACTACGACATTTGCCCCAGAGTTTCTAACGCAAAAACGCTCTCCTGCCAATCCATAGATATAGGACTCTCCACTTGTTGCTCCGTAAAATGAGACATTTCCTAAGATAACATTTTCATTTGGTTCATAAGTAATATTTTTTGGTGGATAAAGGATAAGTTTTCCTCCACATAACCCTTTTCCAAAGTAGTCATTTGCATCTCCCTCAACCTCAAAGGTAATTCCACTGTTGACAAAAGCACCAAAACTTTGTCCACCACTTCCAGTTGCTTTAAAGTGTATGGTATCATCTGCCAATCCATCTTCGCCATGTTTTCTTGTAACCTCAGCTGAGAGCATTGTTCCAACTGTTCGGTTGATGTTTTTAAGTGTTATCTCTTCTTTAATCGCTGTTTTATTATCGATTGCAGGTTGTGCTAATTTGATAAGTTTATTATCCAATGCTTTGTCTATGCCATGGTCTTGAGAGATGCTTTGATGTTTGGTATCATTATCTCTTACATGTATGCGGTATAAGAGTTTGTCAAGGTTTAGATGTTTTGCTTTCCAATGGTTGATATTCTCTTTAGCTTTGAGTTTATCTACTCGTCCGACCATTTCATTAATCGTTTTAAACCCAAGCTCCGCCATAATTTCACGAAGCTCTTTTGCGATAAATTTTACAAAGTTGATAACATGTTCTGCTTTTCCATTGTACTTAGCTCTTAACTCTTTATCTTGCGTTGCGATTCCTACAGGACAGGTATTAAGATGACATTTTCTCATCATGACACACCCTTCAACTACCAAGGCACTTGTAGCGATTCCCCACTCTTCAGCACCTAAAAGTGTTGCTATGGCGATATCTCGTCCAGTTCTTAGCTGTCCGTCAGTTTGTACAACGATACGAGAACGGAGTCCGTTTTTGACAAGTGTTTGATGTGTCTCAGCCAAACCAAGCTCCCATGGAAGACCTGCATGTTTTATCGAAGTCTGAGGACTTGCACCCGTTCCTCCGTCAAATCCTGAAATCAAAACTACATCAGAGTGTGCTTTTGCAACACCCGCGGCGATGGTTCCAACACCTACTTCTGAAACAAGCTTAACATTGATTCTTGCTTTTGTGTTGGCATTTTTCAAATCGTGAATGAGTTGTTTTAAATCCTCAATCGAGTATATATCGTGATGAGGAGGAGGAGATATGAGTCCCACGCCGGGAGTTGAGTGACGGGTTCGTCCGATAATCTCATCTACTTTGTGCCCTGGTAGTTGTCCACCTTCTCCTGGTTTTGCACCTTGTGCCATTTTTATCTGTATCTCTTCAGAATTTACAAGATAGTTTGCTGTGACTCCAAATCTTCCAGATGCAACTTGTTTGATTTTTGAGTTTTTATTTGTCCCAAATCGTTCTGCATTTTCGCCACCTTCTCCAGTATTGCTTTTCGCACCTATTGCATTCATCGCCATAGATAAAGTGGTATGTGCCTCTTCCGAAATAGAACCATAACTCATAGCTCCAGTTGCAAATCTAGTGATGATACTCTCAACACTTTCAACTTCAGATATATCGATAGGTTTTTGTTTGGTAAAATCAAGCAAAGACCTTAATGTGATATAGTTTTCGCCACACTCATTTATAAGTTTTGCATACTGTTTGTAAGTTTCGTAATTGTTGGTTTTTGTTGATTGTTGAAGTAGAAAAATTACCTCAGGTGAAAATAGATGATTTTCCCCTCTTTGTCTGTAAGCATACTGCCCACCAACTCCAAGGTCATTTGCTTCAGGATTATCTTTTGGATATGCAACCCCGTGGCAGATGAGTGTCTCCTCTTCAATGGCATCTATAGTCATTCCCTCAATCCTTGTTGGAGTACCTGTAAAATATTTATCCACCAACTCTGAGCTAAGTCCAAGTGCTTCAAAGATTTGTGCACCTGTGTATGAGCGAATGGTAGAAATTCCCATCTTTGACATAACTTTATGGATACCTTTTCCAATAGCTTTGATATAGTTTGCAACTGCTTGGTCGTGAGTTACACCCTCGTTGATAAGGTCTCTTTTTCTCATATCTTCTATCGTCTCAAATGCCAAGTAAGGATTGATAGCATTTGCTCCATATCCGATAAGTGTTGCAAAGTGGTGGATTTCTCTAGCTTCTGCGGTCTCTATAACTAAACCACAATTTGTTCGGATTCCTTTTTTGACTAGATGCTGATGAACCGCACTTGTAGCTAAGAGTGCAGGGATAGGAGCTTTTGATTTTCCTATTCCTCTAGTTGAGAGGATGATAACTTGGTAGTCACTATTTACAGCCTCTTCAACCTCTTGTATAAGTGCATCAAGGGCTATTTCCATCGCACCTTTTTTCTTTGCATCAAAAAGAATTTTAAATGTCTTTGCTTTAAAATTTAACTCAGTTACCCCTCGTAGTTTTTCCAGTTGGGTATTTGTCAAGATTGGGGAAGTTAGTTTGATAAACTTTCTATCTTCATCTACCCTTTGGAAAAGATTTCCCTGAGGTCCAATGTAAGAGGTCAATGACATAACTGACTCTTCACGGATAGGGTCAATCGGAGGATTTGTAACTTGTGCAAAAAGTTGATGAAAATAGTTATAAAGATTTAGCGAATGGTTTGATAAAACAGAAAGTGCTGCATCATTTCCCATCGAGCCAGTCGCTTCATAAGCTTCATTTGCCATCGGTGCTAAAATCATTTTTAAATCTTCTTGGCTGTAACCATAGCATTTTTGACGCTGTAAGATGGTGTTGTGATTTGGTTGTTTTACTTCATTGTTTAATGGGAGGTCGTCAATATTTATCTTATGTGTATCAACCCAGTCAGCATAGGCAAATGCTTTGGAAAACTTTGTTTTAATTTCTTCATCACTTATGATTCTGCCCTCTTCCAAGTCTGCTAAAAACATTTTTCCAGGTTGTAGTCTTCCCTTAAGCACAATATCTTCTGAAGGAAATTCTAAAGCACCTTGCTCGCTTGCCATGACAAGAATGTTATCTTTTGTAAGTGAATATCGTGAAGGTCTCAGACCATTTCTATCTAGTGTTGCCCCGATAAATTTTCCATCGGTAAAAGCAACCGAAGCTGGTCCATCCCATGGCTCCATAAAAGTTGCGTGATACTCATAAAAAGCTTTTAAGTCTGCATCCATCTCTTCATCTTTCCAAGCCGCTGGAATCATCATCATCATAACATGGGGAAGTTCACGACCAGCAAGCGTTAAAAGCTCAACAACATTATCTAAAACAGAAGAGTCAGAACCTTTTTGTTCGTTGATGAGATATGGGTAAATTTTATCAAGTTCATCATCTGTAAAAAGTTTTGATTTGAGCATAGATTGTCTTGCTCTCATCCAGTTGATGTTTCCTCTTAGTGTGTTTATCTCTCCATTGTGTGCTAGATATCTAAAAGGTTGGGCTAGTGGCCAAGAAGGGAAAGTGTTGGTGGAAAATCTACTATGAACCAAGGCGATAGCTGATTCAAAATCATCATCTGCTAAGTCTGAAAAATATTGTGGTAGTTGCTCCGTTGTAAGTTGACCTTTGTAGGATATAGTTTTATAAGACATTGAGGGCATATAAAAGTATTCAGTTCCAATAATTTGTGATTTTGTTACCATGGTTTGTGAATGTTTTCGAGCTACATACATTTTTCGTTCAAATGCCTGTGCATCTTCCAATCCCTCAGGTCTTTGGATAAAAACATGATACACATACGGCTCTACGGATTTTACTTTTTCGCCAAGTGAATAGTTATTTGTAGGTACTTTTCTCCAGCCAAGAACCTCAAGTCCTAACTCTTCAACAACATTGGTAACGATACTTTGACACTCAATTCCTGCATTTAAATCTCTAGGGATATAAACAACACCAACACCATAATGCCCAAACTCAGGAAGTTCAAAACCCTGCTCTTTAGCAATTTTTCGCATAAACTTATCAGGCATTTGTGTGAGAATTCCAGCACCATCGCCTGAATTTTTCTCCGCTCCTACTGCCCCTCTGTGTTCGAGATTGATAAGAAGTTCAACCCCTTTACTGACGATATAATGAGACTTTTCACCTTTTAAATGGGCGACAAATCCAACTCCACATGCATCATGTTCAAACTCTGGGTCGTATAGACCCTCTTTTTTGGGTAGATAAGTTGGTTGCATTTTACTCTTTCTGTGGGAATTTCCTTTTAAAGATATAAAAAAGATTTGCTTACATTATATTGAAATTTCATTTAATGACTAATCTAAAAATCTGTGAATCTTCTTTGGAATGTTATGTGTATTAATTGATCATACACCCTTATTAACAATTGTATATCCTGCGTATTCTAATATCTCTTTGAGGTATTCTGCAGATATAAAGTCATCTTCGACGATAAGTATTTTTATCTCTTCATTCACTGTACAAAACCTATTGTAAACTTATTTTTATCCTAAACTATGATATCGTCTTTTTATAATTTTTATTAATTAGAGGAGGGGCAATTCTTCGATCCTTTGGCTCTTTGGATCAAAGTAGTTGATTTAAAATGGAGATTTTCTTCCCTCTTTGAGTGGGTAGAGGACAAAGATTCCTTTTTAGGTTTAATATCTATCTTAGTTTAAATAGGATAATATTTGTCCTTATTAATATAATTATAAGGACAAATATGAAAAAAACACTATTGGCATTAGCCGTAACTCTACCACTAAGTATGTTTGCAGCCGAAATGGATGCAAATGGAATCGTTACTAAAAAAAGTAACAACGATGTAACAACTACGATAAATATCATCGAAGATTTTGTAAAAATGAAAGGTTTAACACTTTTCAATAGAATTAACCATCAGTTAAACTCTAAAAAAGCTGGAGGAGCAGACTTGAAACCATCAGAGCTTATCATATTTGGAAATCCAAAAATGGGACTGAAACTATTAACAAAAGACCCAAAATCTGGTCTTGACTTACCTATGAAAATTTTAGCTTATGAGGGAAAAGATGGAAATGTTTATGTTTCATACAGAGATGTAAAGTTTTTTGAGAAGATCTATGATGTAAAAGGTTGTAAAGTAAGTCCAAAGATGAGTGGAATGCTTGATAAACTTACAGATAAAGCGACTGCAAAAGTAGAAGCTAAAAAAACTGCACCAGCTCTTTAAGTTTTTGAACAGTAGGCACTTGCCTGCTGTTACTTGAAAAACTCCTTAATATCTACCTCTAAAATTTGACACAACGAAACAAAAAAGCTTAAAGTTGATACTGTTTATCCTTATAGTATGTTAGGAAAACCAAGTGATAAACTCCGTGTTTATATCTCTAGAATGGCAGATAGAGAGATTATCACGCTTCATTTCAATGGCATCCCAATATCATTTGGCTTTTCAGCTTTCCCCGCACTATCCGTCTCACAACACTCCAACACAGTTTTCTCAGGATTTCTGATAAAGTCATATCCTCTATAAAGCGTATAAACACCATAAAGGATTACCGCAATAGAAGCTAGTTTTATCATCGTATCTCTAAAAGTTAATTGCTTAAATAGTCCCACAAAGAAGCCCAATGAAAAGAGTGTGGGTATCGTGCTAAGACCAAATATCAACATAACCATGGCTCCATATAAAGCACTTCCTGTACTTGCAGCGGTGACGGCAAAAAAGTAGACTAGTCCGCATGGA
>DQTU01000050.1 GCA_015662615.1 Campylobacterales bacterium
ATAAGTTTTATACACTTCGTCAAAATGATAAACATTAGTATGTTTTCCTCTCTCTAAGCCCACATGAGCTACAAAGTCCGCTATCTTTTGGTCTACATCCTCTTCTAAAATACCATCCATTCTAGTCAGTGCAATCGCAATATTTCGTGTCTGCATAATCTCTGAAAAGTTTTTAAGCTCCACTTTTAGCGTATCATACTGCTCTTCCAAAGTCCGATAATTTGCGAGATCTAGCATAAACAGTAAAAACTTAGTCCGCTCGATATGTTTCAAAAAATCAAGCCCCAAACCTTTACCCTCACTAGCCCCACCTATGATACCCGGTATATCAGCCATAACAAAAGAGGTAAACTCATCCACTTCAACCACACCTAGTTTTGGAGTAAGCGTTGTAAACTCATAATTTGCCACTTCTGGAGTTGCATTTGAGAGGATTGAAATAAGTGTCGATTTACCAACATTTGGAAACCCAACAAGCCCCACATCTGCGATAAGTTTTAACTCCAATCTGATATGTCGAGTGATGCCAGGAAGTCCTGGTTGTGCATAAGCAGGTCTTTGGTTTGTCGAACTTCTAAAGTGCCAATTCCCCAATCCACCTTTACCACCATCAAGAAACTTGATAACATCTCCATCGTTAATAAGGTCTAGTATCATCTCATCTGTATCTGCATCGATGACTTGAGTACCCGGCGGCACTGTTACTGTAAGTGATTCACCCTTTTTACCATACTTTTTACGACCCATGCCCGGCACACCAGGTTTTGCATTGAGGACTTTTTTTCCACGAAATTTTGAGAGCGTGTGAGAGTTTTTATCTACTTTAAAAAAAACATCTCCACCTCGTCCACCATCTCCACCATCAGGTCCACCCTTTAAGACAAACTTCTCCTGACGAAACGAAACACACCCCGCTCCACCTTTTCCCGAACTTACTGTGAGTTCTACATGATCTATAAACATGATTACCTTTGTATCTATATAATTGTGTGGATTATAGCGAAAAGAGGTAAGAAGTTGATTTTAGACTTATAAATCTAAAGGACTAACAATTTTTGCCTTATTTATCTCCGCTACAACATGGGTATAAATCATAGTAGTCTCCACACTTTTATGACCCAATAACTCTTGAATACTTCTCAAATCAATACCACTTTGCAAAAGATGTGTTGCGTAAGAGTGACGGAAAGTATGGGCGGTGACACGCTTGTGAAGTTTTGACTTTATTGCGGCTATTTTTATGTTTCTTCCTAAAGTTGTTGAGAGTATATGGTGCCGTCTTTTAAGTTGTGTTTGAGGGTCAACTGATATACTATTCATAGGGAACATATACTGCCATTTTATTTCTTTTTTTGCACTTGGATACTTTTTTTCTAAAGCATAAGGCAGATAAACCGAACCAAAACCATTTTGTAAATCTTTTTTGTGCAAATCCTCCACGATATCAATTTGAATTTCTAACCTCTTTTTAAGCTTCATAGGCAGAGGAATTGTCCTGTCTTTCAAAGATTTACTATCCCAAATATAGACTTTATCATACCCAAAATCAATATCTTTAACTCGAATATTTAAAACTTCATTCATTC
>DQTU01000068.1 GCA_015662615.1 Campylobacterales bacterium
TCAGAATTTTTCATAATATAAAATCCTCTACAGGATATCTCAAACTTACCCCTATCAATAAAATCGTTGCTTTGGGAGAGTGCCAAATTTTTTGATCTTTTATCTCCTCAAATGGCGAACTATGGAGTTGGTAAATTACTCTCATCTGTTTTTAAGCTTTTTTACCAATGCCGGCTCACTCTCTTCAAACAGTCTAAGCATCTTTGCATCAAAAAGTGCAATGAACTCAAAAAGGTCATTTATGTCTTGGGCTGAGTTTTCATAAAGATTTGCATCGTTTGTGGTAGGTTTATAAACTTATAACAGCCTCTTTTTGTGCTTATACATTTCTCGCCAAAAAGTTTCCTAATGATTTTTATATCATTTTGAATGAGACGGCGATAACTTTCATCATCTTGTCCCAATAAGTCTCGTGCTAAATCTTTTGTAGACCACTCTTTTTGTGTTAACCTCTCTACAATATGCAATATTCGCTCTTGGGAATTCATCTCTATACTCCATATGCCCTAAATCGTACATGACTAAAAATGGAAGTTTTGATAGGTTTCCCATCAACTATGTTCTCTGTTGCTACCCTTTTAGTTGTTGCATAAAGTGGTGTAATATTTAGCTGTTTCGCTCTCTCTGCTATCAAATAAGTTGCCCCTAAATCTCCCTGTACCAAAAGATAGTCACCATGGCTAAATTCTCTATCCATAAAAACAATAATTGGCTCCAGAAGTTCGCTTAAGCTTTCAACTTCTGGAGATATGTTTCGCCATATGTTTAATAGCTCTTCAGGAAAATATATAACTTTTTCTATGCTCAAAGTTTCATATGCATTTTTCTCTTGCTCTTGTGTAAGTTTATGATTAAAAAGTAGATATAAAGTTGATTTTTTTCTCATTTTTTTCCTTTGGTAACAATTATACCATATAGAAAACAAGAGTATTTCGTTTTGAATTTTATCTATTCAACTTTTAAATCTGTAACTTTAGCTATATAGTCAAAATCTTTATCACTATGCAAAAGTATAAGACCATCTTCTATAGCAGTAGCAGCTATAAGTACATCTATACTACCTCTTACAGTTATTCCTGATTTTCTACACTTAAAAAAAAGATTCGCTGCCATCTCATAACTCTCTGACGAGGGATAATAAATCTTTTGAGAAGATAGGTAGGTATTTAATTTATCATACTCTCTTTTATCTTTTGCACCTTGTAGAGTCTCTTGATATGTAAAAGCTGAAATCCCAAAAGGAATTTGATTTTGTATTATTTTTTCAAATTTTTGACACTCTAAAGTCTCTTTTCCTTTTAAAAAATCGATAAGAACTGAAGTGTCTATCAAGTACATTTAGAATCTCTTAGTTTTTTATAGTCATAATCTATTTCAAAGCTGATATCTCCTTTGATATCAAGAAGGGACATTTTTTTATGATTATCAACTAACTCTTTCAACGCCAAATGGATAAGATCTTTTTTTGTTTTTAAATCAGTATATTTAAAAGCTTCTTCTAAAAGTGTATCATCTATCACAATATTTGTTCTCATACTCACTCCTTTGTGTATATTAATGTGTATGTATTATAGTGCAAAATTGCTATCTTGTCAATAAATATTACTTAAGGGCACCTCTAAATTAAGTGGTTTGATTTTAGGGGTGCATTATAGATAACATTTTTAAAGTAATTTCACCAAACTAACTCGACCATACAAATTCATAATAGCCCTTGTAAGACTATCCCATGTAATTCTATTTTCAGCATATAAAAGTTTCTCAAAATTGTTGATATCAAAAGTTAAAAAGTTTTTTGGATCTAAAACATTTTTAATATATTTTACTTCATAATGTAGATGTGGTCCTGTTGAAATGCCTGTATTTCCAAGGTATCCTAAAACTTCACCTTTCTTTACAAAGTCCCCTTTTTTTACTCTTAAATTACTCTGCATGTGTCCATAAGCGGTTTTAAAACCAAAATTGTGATGAATAACTACTAAATTTCCATACCCTTTATCAAAATCTGAAAATTCAACGATTCCATCAGCGGTTGCAACGATAGGAGTTCCTAACTTTCCTCCAAAATCAATACCATGATGAAAGCGTTTTGTTTTATAGATAGGGTGTATACGATAACCAAATGGTGAAGTAACTCTTTTAGCATCAGAGGGATATCCGCTAGGGATACTATCAACTATCAATTTTTTTGTATTTTTATTCATGTTTGCTAAAAGTTTTTTGATATTACTTTTATTGTTTCTCTGATTTCCCTTAATCAACTCTTCGATATCTTCAATCTTATCTTGGATCTGGTCAAATTCCTCTTTTTTCTTTTGAATGCTTTGACTAAGGATGATATTTGCACGGATGAGTTTTAACTGCTCTTTTTTGATATCATCTGCATAGGAAGTATAAAATGCGGATACGAGCGCTACGATTACAAAAGTAAATGCGATGAGAGAGAGGATTATGATATTTTTATCGTGTTTTATCTCCATGATGATTTAAAAACTCCTCTACGACAGAGAATGAACCGAATATTAGATATTGTTCATTCTGATTGATTTTATGAAAATTGTCAAATTCGATTTTTAAAGTTTCCAATGTTCTCTCTAAAATCTCTTTTTGTTCAACTCTTTCATTTAATATCGGCAAAATTTCAACTCTTTTAATAACTGGCTTTAGAATTTTTAAAATTTCTTCATAATCTTTGTCACTATAGGAGTTATAAACCAAAACAATCTTGGAATTTTTGAAATGTGACATAAGTGCTTTTGCTGCTGCTATATTGTGTCCAACATCGATAGTTACATTGTCACTTATTTTTTGACACCTACCAAAAAGTTTAAAATTATCAAATTTATTAAAATCTATCTCAAAGCCAAAAAACTTCGCTCCTGCCATAGCTAATAATAGATTCTCTGCAAAAAAATCTGCCATAAAAAGTGATCTAATGGTCTCTTTAGATTCTGCAATTTCATCATAACTAAAAAAGTAATCGTATCGAAATATCTCTACACCCTTTTTACGAGAAAGCACTTTTGAAACTTTATAAACCTCTTTATACTCTTGCTTTCCAAGTATTGCAAATTTTCTCACTGCATTTAGTTTTGTCTTTGCAATTTTCTCTATCGTATCTCCCAAAAAAGCTTCATGATCAATAGATATAGGAGTAACAAGTGTTAAATCACTTCCAAATACACTGGTTGCATCATATTCGCCACCAAGTCCAGCTTCTAACACAATGTAATCACTTCCCTCAAAACAGAGCATGGCAAGAAGTGTAGTATATTCAAAATAGGAGAGGGATTCTTGAAATTCACTACTTAAAAGTGAAAGTAATTTTTGATGATTTTGTTCAAGCATCTTGTCTTCTACATCAAAACCATTTAACCAAATACGTTCGTTAAATCTTAGAACATGAGGAGAGGTATAGTGCCCGATTTTTAAATCACATTTAAGAAGATAATGGGCTAAAAATCTTCCAGTACTTCCCTTCCCATTGGTTCCTATCACATGAATTATTGTTGGAAGTGAAAAATGCTCTTTTACACTTTCCCAAGCTCTAGGCATACGAGTATAGTCAATCTCTTTATAATAGAGTGGTTTTGTAGCTAAAAACTCTGCTAACATTTATAACACCTCTGGCATTACTCTATTTCTGCCTGTTTGTTTCGCAGCATAAAGTGCCTTATCTGCACCAGCAATCATCTCTTTTTGATCTTTATAATCATTACAATGCGCCACGCCGACACTAATGGTAACAGGTACTGCTTCATTTTTATATAAAAAGTCAAATGATTCTACTTTTTTTCTAACTTTTTCAGAAAATACCAAAGCACCACTCAATGGAGTATTAGGCAGTACCGCCAAAAACTCTTCTCCACCATATCGACCGATGATATCCACATCTCTTTTGAGATCTATAAAGATTGCACCTAGTTTTTTAAGTATCACATCCCCCGCTTCATGACCAAAAGTGTCATTGACCTTTTTAAAATAATCAATATCAAAAAAGCAGATCGAATACTCAATTTTATATCTTATAAAACTTTTTTCCACACGATTTAACTCTTCGTCAAGACCTCTTTTAGAAACTAATGCAGTTAAAAAATCTTTTTTACTCTCTTTTTTAGCAACACTAAGTGCACCCTCCAGCTTTTTGATCTTTACTTGTAGCGCTCTCACGACTGCATCATCTTTTTGCATCTTTTTACTCAAAAGATCTGTCTCAACTTCAAGCGAATCAGCAATTTTTGTCAATCTTGCTTTTACGGTTTCAAAATTATGTTTACCATGATCAAAACTTTGAAGCTCCCTCTTGATTTTAGATATACGATCTCTACTTAGGCTACTATTGTTAACTAGGTTTACAATTTTATCAGATACATCTCCTAGAAGTTCATCAAGAGATAAAATTCTATTTTTTACTTCTTCTCGATCTATCTCAATTCGTTTTTCAACTAAATTGCTAATTCTTTTTTGCACATCTTGTGTATTAATGATATGCGGTGCATTTTTAAGCTCATAACTAAGCGTTGCTAATTCATCATCCATAATATCTGTAAGAGAGGGAGTAAGAGAAGAGACAATCATAGATGCCATAGATTCTATAGTTTTGTCCTCCTTTGCATGCTCTAATGCAGTTACAACTTCATTAATGGTTAACTCTAAATCACTCTTGTCAACATGACAATAAGGCTTTAATTTATCAAACAAACTCTCATCATAATTTGTTAAAAACTCAAACCATTTATCTTTGATAATTTCAAAAGTATTATAATCAGCTAAATATTCAATACGCTCTAAAGAAGCATTTGCAAGTTCACTAGCCTTCTTGTTGTGTAAAACTGTCATGCTTTGAAGCAATCGTTTTACTAAAGTTACAAGGATAAGGTTTTGCCTATTTTTTTCTTGTCCTGTTATACGGTTTAGCGTTGCGATAAGATAAGTTAGAAGCTCTTCAGTTGTATTTATATTATACTTTGATGTATCTTCTTTCAGAAAAGGATTGAGTTTTGACATAAATCTTTTATTTCGATTACAATCGATGAGATCAAAACCTCTTTTTGTTGCAATCTTACAAAACATTTTTGCATAGTTATCTGGAGTAAGAGGCATTTTATTGGAGTTTAAAGTCTTTAGAGTTTCTCTTACTATGTCACTAATTGTCATTTTATACTCCGTATGGCTATTTGACTTCTCACTGCATCCAAAGCTTTTTGACTTGCAAACTTAATCGCTGCAAATCGTTTTGTATCTGAGATTAAGGAAGTCGATTCAATAGGGAAGTCATAATCTCCTTTAGTAGTAATCACATGTGTTTTATACTCTTTATCAATATATTTAGTTTTTAATCCAACATGCGTCTTATACGCTATGACATAACCGTTTTTATCATATTGGATCGGAACAAAAGATACAGAGTTTAAATTGATATAAAATTTAGAATCCGCTTTCTCAAGTGACACAATACGAGAGCGAAATTGACTTACAATCGCTTCATTAAGTGCATCTTTGATTAAAACACTATTTTCTGGATCTTCTAAGGAGATTGCAACTTCTGCATAAATCTTATCTCCTAAGACCTCTTTGGTATAGAGTGAAGTAGGTTTATATCCACAAGAAGCAAATAAAAACAGGATAAAAACTAATGTTGCTACTCTCATATTACCTACTTTATAACAAGATTTACCAATTTATTTGGCACATATATCTCTTTGACAATCTCACAATCATCTATCCATTTAGTACATGCCTCTTTTGCAAGTATTAAAATCTCATCTTTAGAGAGCGTCGCCGAAACCTCAATCTCCGCTCTTTTTTTACCATTTATAGTCAAAGCCAATACTATAGTATCGACTGCAAATACTTCCTCTAAAACCTCAATTGCTTTAAAGTTCTCCAAACCAAAAAGTTTTTCACTAAGTTCCCAACAGATATGGGGGATGATCGGCTCTAAAACATGAAGCAGTATAAAATACCCTTCACTCCAAACATCAGCACTCTTTTGATTACTTAAAGCGTTTAATGCCTCCATAGAAGCTGCGATAACCGTATTAAAAGCAAAACTACCCTCATAAACCTCATTGGATTTTTTTAAAGCATCATAAACTTTAGCACGGGCTAATTTTTCGTTTTTATCAAGTGAACTATGGTCAATTTTTACAAGAGAAGTTTGTGCCGTTGCATTAGAAGAGCGGTCTGTAAACTTTTTAATAAATTTAAAAGCACCTTCAACGGCACTATCATTCCACTCCAACTCTTTAACCGGAGGAGCCGCAAAAAGAATAAAAAGCCGTGCGGTATCTGCACCATACTTTTTGATAATTCCATCGGGATCTACAGTATTCCCTTTTGATTTGCTCATCTTGGAGCCGTTTTTTAGCACCATGCCTTGTGTTAAAAGATTGGCAATGGGTTCATCTATCTTGATATAACCTAGATCTCTCAATGCTTTTGTAAAAAACCGAGTATAAAGAAGATGAAGAATTGCATGTTCAATTCCACCTATATATTGGTCGATGTTCATCCAATAATCGATATCTTCACTATTAAAAGGATTCTCTTTTGAATTTGGAGTACAGTATCGCAAGAAATACCATGAACTTTGTACAAAAGTATCCATGGTATCGGTCTCTCTTTTTGCCTCTTCGCCACATTTTGGGCAGGCACATTTTTTCCAACTTTCATGGGAATCTAAAGGATTTCCCTCTCCCGTAATTTCTACATCATCAGGAAGTGTGATAGGAAGATTTTCAATTTTTTCAGGAACCAAACCACATGTGGGACAATGCACAAACGGCAAAGGAGCACCCCAATATCTTTGACGCGAAATTCCCCAGTCACGGAGTTTATAATTGATAACTTTTTTTCCAAGACCCTCTTTTTCAAAATGGTAAATGATGGATTTTTTTGCTTTAGTGTTTTTCACGCCGTCAAACTCGCCACTATTGATAAGTACACCAACATCCGTATACGCAGATTTACTAAGGTCACTTTTAGCATCACTAATAACTTCAATCATAGGAAGATCATATTTTTTTGCAAAATCATAATCTCTCTCATCATGAGAAGGAACCGCCATGACCGCTCCGCCGCCATAACCAGCAAGGACAAAATTCGCAACCCAAACAGGAATCTTTGCACCCGTTAAAGGGTGGATTACTTCAAGTTCAAGGTCAAGTCCCTCTTTTTCACCAGCTCCACGCTCTCGTTCACTTACCGCTTGCATCTTTTTGATTGCTTCAATTTTTTCTGCACTTAAAAGGTTGTTTTCAATTAAATATTTTACGATCTCATGTTCTGGAGACAGAGCCGTATAAGTCACACCATAAATTGTATCTGCTCTTGTGGTAAAAACCGTATATTTTTCAAAACTATTTTTTAATTTAAAACAAGAGTCATCACAAAGTTTCAAATCAAACTCTAAACCTTCACTTCGTCCTATCCAATTCTCTTGCATAGTTAAAACTTGTTTTGGCCAACCTGATTCCAAAGTTTTTAAATCATCTAAAAGCTCTTGTGCATATTTTGTGATCTTTATATAATATCCAGGCATATCTTTATGCTCAATTTCATTATCACATCTCCAACAACACCCTTCAACCACTTGTTCATTTGCCAAAACAGTATGACAACTCTCACACCAATTGACACTTTGGCTTCTTTGATATAGTAATCCCTCTTCATACATTTTGATGATAAACTCTTGTTCAAATTTTGTATAAAGTGGATCGCTTGTAGCAAACTCTCTTTTCTGTGAAAAAGAGAGACCTAATGAATCGAGCTCTTTTTTCATGTAGTCTATATTTTCATAAGTCCATTTTTTTGGATGTAGTTTATGCTTGATCGCAGCATTTTCAGCAGGCATACCAAAACTATCCCAGCCGATGGGATGTAAAACATTAAAACCAGAGTTTCTGTAATGTCTTGCTATCGCATCACTAATCGTGTAGTTTCTAACATGTCCCATGTGAATTCGTCCACTAGGATAAGGGAACATACTTAAGATATATTTTTTAGGTTTATTATTATCTACTACTGGTTCAAAATTTCCATTATCAGCCCAACTTTTTTGCCACTTCTTTTCAATTTCTGATGGGTTATATTCCATGTATTGTTCTCCTACTATGTTGTCTTCAATGCCCGTACTTCGTACATGGACTCTGATTCCAAATCTAAAATTCTTCTTTTACTTTTGCTGACTCCACAAGCACCAATGCCATAGAGAAGATGTTAGCAACCATACCACCAATAGCCAATGCAATTGCCGTTTCAGTATTGTGAAATATCTGCGCATATAAAAATGCAGGAATTAAGTGCAGATCTGCAACCAAAGAAGAAGCAAAAAGCTCCGCTGAAAGTACATTTTTAACACCAATTTTTAACAGTGTAGATACAAGATTGATACTCGCTGCGATAAAGAGTGCCGTTGTATTATGATCATACAGATACCCTGCCGTAGTTGTCAAACTCATCAAAGCAAAAAATATAAATATTACTTTTCCCCAATCCATGGAAATTCCTTTAGGTAGTTTTGAATGTCAAATATTTAATTCAACA
>DQTU01000096.1 GCA_015662615.1 Campylobacterales bacterium
ACACCTTCAGAGTTTTTACGAAGTCTTTCGTTTGTTTTTGGTGATCTATAACCTGAATAAACTGTGATTGCTTTGTCAGTATCTCGTATGAGTTGTATAGAGTAGAGCAGGTCTAGTAACTCTATATCCATCTCTCGAACATCCCCTGTGCGGAAATCTCTTAGAAAATAGTTGATTTTTTTAATTTCATCTTTGACAAAGTGGTCTTTTGCCCAGTAAGTTGCTGTGAGGTGTTCGCCTGTATTTGCGCTAAATAGTTTTATAGAGCGGTCAACTGGCAATCTGTATGAAAAAAGATCATGAGGGCTGACAGTCAAGCCAGCTCCCAATATAATGCTTTTTTTTAGAAAATCTCGTCTGTTGTTCATTAGTTATATCCAATATATTAAATGTTCTTGCTCCTACATCGGATATAAATGAAAAATGTTTAATAATTTTGGCAAAAATCTTTAATTCTTTGAATTCCTTCTCTTATGCTATCTTCATCAGTCGCAAATGAAAATCTAAAATAACCCTCACTTCCAAATCCAATACCCGGAACCAACGCGATACCTTTCTCTTCAAGAAGTTTTTTACAAAATTCCATAGAGTCATTGGTTACTTTTTGGATATTTACAAAAAGATAAAAAGCTCCGTCAGGTTTTGCAACTGAAAGTTTGTCACTTTGGTTAAAAAGTTCAACTGCTAAATCCCGTCTTTTGTGAAACTCTTTTCTCATTATCTCTATATCATCATCTGCTTTTCCATCAAGTGCCACGATGGCAGCATATTGTGTGATAGAGTTGATGTTTGATGTGCTTTGAGATTGAAGTTTTTTCATCGCTGCTATCAGCTCATCATTTACTGAAGCTAGATATCCAAAACGCCAACCCGTCATAGCTACTGATTTACTCAGACCATTGATAGTGATTGTTCTTTTAAACATGTCATCACTCACACTTCCAACTGCTGTAAACTCGCCTTCATAAACCAGTTTTTCATACATTTCATCAGAAGCTATGAAAATATCTGTACCTTTTAAAACTTCGCCAAGTGCGAGCAACTCATCTTTTGTATAGAGTGCACCCGATGGATTTGACGGCGTTGTTAAAATCAACATTTTTGTTTTTGGTGTAATAGCCGCCTTTAACTGCTCTGGCGTAATTTTAAAGTGATCTTTATCTGTTGTTTCTATATACACAGAGGTTCCGCCGCTATAAATTACGAGTTCGGGATAAGTAACCCAGTAAGGGGAAGGGATGATAACTTCATCTCCTTCTTCGATAAGCGCTTGAAACAAGTTAAAAAGTGAATGTTTTGCACCGTTACTAACGATAATTTGAGAAGATTTATACTCTAGGTTATTATCTCTTTTTAGCTTGTTTTTAATTGCTTCTAAAAGCTCAGGGATTCCCGGAACTGCTGTATATCTTGTGTGATTATCATCTAATGCTTTTTTTGCTTCGGCTTTGATAACCTCAGGTGTGCCAAAATCAGGCTCTCCTGCTGAAAAACTGATAACATCTTTGCCAGAAGCTTTAAGCTCCCCAGCAAGCGTTGAGATAGCGATAGTTAGTGAAGTGGATAGACTCTGTACCCTTTTTGTTAACATGGATAACCTTTGTAATGAAAATTATCCACATTATAGCAAAAATAATTAAGATAAAAGTATTTTATAAACTCTTTGGATATTGTTTACAAGTATAGGGACACTAACATTTCTTGACTCTCGTGCAAATTCTTTACCATCTAAAAATACTAAAATGGTAGGAACTGAAAAGATATTAAAATGTGCAGGTATCTCAGGTGTTACTGAACTGTCGATGAAAACTTGCTTGATTTTAGGGAAGTTTGATTTAAACTCTTGTGATATTTTTGGCTTTAAAGCATGGCAGACATTGCAAGTAGGGGTTGAAAAATAGACTAAAACCCCAATCTCTTTTTTTATAAGATTTTGCAACTCTTCAAGTGTAACTATCTCATAGTTCATGACTTGACTTTGTTTATTTTTGGTATAGTAATTTCAAGGATACCATTATCATATTTTGTATCTAGTTTATCGATAAAAGCATCATCAGGGAGGAGAATAGTATTTTGGTTTTTACTCATTCTTTCACTATGTAATGTACTGTTTTTATTTTGTACATCTTTTGTCATTTTTTGGGTAATTGTGAGGGTTAAAAGATTTGCTTTTGTCTGGATGTCGATATTTGATTCCGTACCGCCTGGAATATCAAGTTTGAGGTAGTAGTCATCTCCACGGTCAGTAAATTGCAATCTATTGGTCTGTGCAAATCCTCCTGCTAATCCACTTAGCAGATCTTTAAAAAATGGATCATTACGTGATAGTTTATCAAATTCTCCAGATAAATCTCCAAGTCCTTTTTCCATATCTTTAAGCCCCTGTTTTAACTGTTGCTCCATCTCTTCCATACCTTTTCTGATACCCCCTTGAAGTTTAGGATTTCCAAAGATGTCTGAAAATAGTTTGCCTAAGTCTTTTCTGATAAGTTCTTCATTAAACATTTCGTCAGGATCAATTTGGGTTTTAGTTTGTGGTTGGTTTAGTTCTCTAACCTCTTTTTCAATCGATTTTTTCTCAATGTTCACTGTGATATTTGGTTGATCTTTTTTTGCTTCAAATAGTGGTGTATCTGATGATTTATTTAGTAGGTATGTTTGATAACCGATGATGGCTACAAGGATAAAGCCTATGAGTGTAATGATGTTTTTATTCATGAGTTTCCTTTGTTTATTTGGATTTTAACATAAAAAAATGAAATTATTGTGAATTGGCTTTAATTTTAAGTCAAATACTGCTATATTATAAAAAATAAATATTAAAGGATTAAATTTATGATAAATAAAGGTTTAATGGTTTTAGGGGGAGCACTTCTTTTTACTGGTTGTGGTGGTTCAGGTACAACAGCAATAGAGACAGGTGTAGGATATTATGAAGATTCTGCTGTAAGTGGTGTTAGTTATGTGTGTGGATCAAAAGAGGGTTTAACAGGAGAAAATGGTTCATTTACATTTGAAAAAGGAAAAGGGTGTGTTTTTACTGTAAATGGTATTGAGTTAAGAGAAGTATTGGCTAATGGATTAACTGAAGGTGTTAAGATC
>DQTU01000048.1 GCA_015662615.1 Campylobacterales bacterium
GAAGATTTGCTTGATCACTTTGTCCAAGTGTTAAGAGTGAGAATTTATAACTACGATGAACACCAGGGAAAAGTCCTTCACGGTTTTCAAAATCAAATAGACTAATCAAAAGTTTTGATTCAATTAAATATCGAAAAAAAGCTTGCGTAAATGAATCAGTTGCAATACCACTAGGTACTATAATACCGACTCTACCTTTTTCCCCTTTTAGTTTAGATGCCAATTCTGTAAATAAGGGGGCAAGATTTATTCTTCCAAAACTTGTTAATGGAAAACGTCCGGAATAGTGCACAAACGACTGAGTTCGCAATACTGTATCTTTTGCAGATTGATATTCTTTGTACAATGCAGGATGTTCATCTTTTAGCTTTATAATCATTTTTTCACGTGCTGAAGAATGTCTTGCATTTGCTATTTCAGGATCTCGAGATGCAAAAAACTCAGCTGGATTTAATTGGAGCATATCCCACGGTGGATTACCCAACACACAGTCAAAACCGCCCCCATTGCTAAAGACATCTGCAAAAGCGATGTGCCAGTGAAAGAAACGGTGTTTCTTAGCTAAGTTTTGTATGAAGTCTATCTGTTTTTCATCTAGTGGGTGTCCTTGTATTAATAGTCTTAAATCTCTATTGGTTGGTACGAGTGACTCTGTTTCAGAATTTTTTGGAGCAAAAAATGCAGCGGTGTAGAGATCCTCTTTTAACCGAATAGATTGCAACTTCTCTTGAACTCTTTTCCAAGCTTGTGCTTTTTTTTGAATATCACCAACCGACTCTTCAGGCATTGTGTTAAAGTCCCAAACCTCTTGTGTGTTATATTTTAAATCGACTGCAATTTCATTTGCATGCTCTCTGTTTTTGGCAGCTAACGCTTTACAAACCTCTTTATCATCACCAGTTAATGGTTTGTAAGCCTCTTTAGGTATGCCATTTTTAAGAAGCGTTCCATCATAAAGTCCTACCAGTGCATTACCGCACTGGATTTTACTATCGAGAAATCCAAGAGGACGACCTGGCTCAAGAGACTCAAGCCAAAGAGCTGTTTTACAAAGTTCTACTGCCAAAGGATTGAGGTCAACTCCATAGATACAGTGGCTAATGACTTGCCGTAATGCGTGACGATAATCTTTTTGTGAAGGCTCTCCATCGCTAAAGTATGGTGCAAGGTATTCAGCTATCTTTCTTGCCGCGGCAAGTAAAAAGTGTCCACTACCACTGGCTGGGTCAATAACACGAATACTAAGCAGTGCTTTGATGGGATCATTGGTACTCTTTAGCTTTTTCTCAATCACAGGAATTAGTGCAGAATTAATAAGCTCTTGTACCAAGACATCTGGAGTATAGTAAGAGCCAGAGAGTTTACGTGCCGAGCCTGCAGAATGCCCCATAAAGCTAAAAGGTGTTGGGTCACTGTGGTTGATTTGTGGTATCAGTTCTAAGAGTGACTCATAGACTGAGCCAAGCTCTTCTGTATCCATATCACGATAGTTAATGCGTGATAGAACCCCACCTTTACGGAAAAAAGCAAGATGTCGGATAGCACCAAGCAGATAGTAGTTCCCAAGACGCAAGTTATCGAGTATCTCACACTGTGATGCATCAAAAAGACCACCGAGTGCAGGTAATCCTAAAATGGGTTCACCATTCGCAAGTGCAAAAAAGACGATCTTTTGTCCCTCATAAAGATCATCAAAACGATCTTTTATGGTATGTCGTAAAGCAAGATTACGAAGTCTTGAGAGTGAATAGCCTTCCGTATAGAGCTTTTTGGCTTCTTCGGCTGCTGATGGATCAAAAAGTAGCTGTCTCTCTTCGGCTGTAAAGAGAAAAAGAAAGCGATAGATGAGCCTTAATAGCTGTTGATAAAACCCATCTACTGTAAGAGTGCCATTTTGAAGAGACTCCCTTAATGCAATGTTTCCTGGATGGAGTAAAAAGCCGTTACCAAGTGCCAGTAGTGCATTCATTACTCCATCTCTTAGCTCTTCAAGAGCACGAACTCCCTCTTCTTCACTTTTATTGCGCCAAACTTCAAGAATCGCTTTGTCACCATTTTTAAAACGTGTATAGTGTGTAAGCAACCAAAATAGGACAAACTCGCTATAAAGCTCTTCTGTAAAGATACGCTCAAGATCAATCTCAATGAATGCTGGTCGTGTTAAGCTTGGATTATCTCGTAAAATACGAAGCTTTAAGCCATTAGAGACAATACCCCACAATGCATCATCATTTGCATTGAGAAACTCTTGAAGAAGTGCATGTGGAGATCTGCGTCGATGTTCATCTCCAAATTTAAATGTAGCCTTATCAAGCTCATCTTTAGGAGAGGTCAGCACAAAAGGAACTGTACCATCAAGTGCAGAGTGCGTAATAGGAAATAGACGATCACCTATATGACAACTTCCTACTTTAGTCAACTCAAATCCAAGTACTTCTTTAAAAAGGGGTTCAAGCCATTGTGAAATAGCTTTATCATCTGTAATATGCTCTTTTAGTTTTGAAAAATCACTCCAGTAAGCTGATGCAATACGCCAATAACGTCCAATCTCATCTCTTAGCTTCATCCCCTTTGGAATTTCGTAATCTGCTTCACTCTGATAGAGTGCCTCAAGAGTAGCGATTTTACGAAGATAGTCGTGTGCAAGCAGAGCATTTTCTATAGAGATTGACTGTACTGTTAATTCGGTCTGTCGTGCCATATTACATCCCCTTTTGTGCTGGAACTAAGATCACAATACTAAGAATATCAACTGGTAAAACTGGAGTTATGTTGTAAGCTCCTTTTGCTTTGGAAGCATCGCGAATACGCCTGTGATCTTCAAGAAGTTTTTGGGCATACTCCTCAGCAAGTAAATTTAGAGCTTCATCTTTTGAGCGCAGAAGCTCTAAAGCCTGTTCAAGATGACGTTTTTGGATTGCTTTTGGCATATTTTTTACCGCCTCAGCTCCATACAGTGCTCTTTGTTCTTCTAAACTTAATGGTACAATATCTTCATCTACTTTAAGAGTGAGTGCCTCTTCACAAAGAATCGTATGTTCAGAACTCTTTTTTAGAAGTGTCAATCTTGTTCGAATACGAGCCAAAGCTAAAACAGTCTTTGTAGGGACGGCATCGGTAAAAAAGATGCTTGCACGAGCAATCCAACCATCCACATTTTGCTGAAGTGCAGATTCAGCTGTAAAATCTGCCAATGTTGAAACCAGTGTAGAAGTCCTATGAATATGCACTGTTTTAGGTTTTGCCGGATAGTCAAAATCGATTAATATCTCATCTTCAATCCCTTGTGCCTTTAAAAGCTCACGCAAAGTTTCTGGAAAGTGTTTAACATATAAGCGATAAGTACCGTCTTCATTGGAATCAAGCGGTGCATTAAGTGCTGAACAAATACGTCTTACAAATCGTTTGACATCCTCTTCACTTCCAAGTACCTGACGTGACTTTTCCCACTCAGGTAAAACTTCTGATGGCTTAAGACCACGCTGAGCAAAGATTGTACGATTCTGTTTTGCCTTTTCATAAGCAGATTCCCACTCAATTTCAAAATCTCTAACTTCAGAAATTTCATCGAATAGATCAAGTGTACCTTGTTTATGTTCTCCTCTTTTTAGCAGAACTGTACGCATTAATGCTTGTGTAATTTTCTCTTCATCATCAGGCATTGGCACCATAATGCCCAACTCTCTTTTAATTGCTTGGGCTTTGCGTAAAATAACATCAAGTACAGCACCATCAATAGGATTGTTTTCACCATATAGCATTACAGCACGGACCTCTTTTGCCTTTTGCCCAAATCTGTCAACACGCCCTTCTCGCTGTTCATGGCGTGTCGGATTCCATGAGAGATCATAGTGAATGACACAAGTAAAATAGTCTTGTAAGTTGATCCCTTCCGATAGGCAGTCTGTGGCTACAAGAATTGGTTGTTCACTTCTTCCTACAGCTTCAACACGCTCCTGTCGCTCATGTGGTGTCAATTCACCAGTTACAGCTTCTACTGTACATTTTTTAAACTTTTTAGCAAGCTGTTCAGCAACATAGTGAGCTGTAGCAATATAACGACAAAATATAACTGGCTTAAAGCCTTCCTCAATTAATGGAGTTAATGTTTTGATAAGTTGTTTTAACTTAGGGTCTTTAGCAGGTTTAGCTAATTCAAGTGACCTGTTTATTAATGCTTGTAGCTTCTCATCACCCTCTTCTACCATGGCAGAAGGTTCAATATCTTCAGTGCTTAAATCATCCTCTGTTCCATCAAAGATACGTTTTGACATCTCTTCATCAAGCATACTATCTTCATCTACCTGTTGCATACGATTACGCAGAGCCGATACAGCTGCCATAGGAGATGATGATACACAGCGTAAAAGAGCTAATGCCGCCCACCAAGTAAGACGTTGACGAAGTTTACTTTCACCTTCTGAAGATATTACAAGTTCACGTGCATACTCCATAATACTTTCAAAAAGTTCTCCCCACTCCCCTGTCAATTTATATGTCACTTCAGCATCAAGTTTTTTAGGAAAGAGGTTTTGATCGTGCCATTCATCAATATCTGGACGACGTCGCTGAACAAAATGGTCAGCTAACTTTTTTCGTAAAGCTTGTCGTGCCTCACCTGTAACTTCACCCAATTGTCTAAATTCTGGATCGAGTAGTCCAAGAAGATTATAAAAGGCTTGTTCATCACCTGAATGAGGAGTAGCTGTAAGAAGAATCATATGCCGTTCTTCTGACTTAGCAAGACTTTTAAGCAACTCATAACGTTTATGTTTCGTACGAGCATTTCCTTGTGTACAGGTATGAGCTTCATCAACAATGACACAATCAGGACAAGAGCGTAAAAACTCATCACGTCGCCTGTCAGATTTGATGTAATCAAGACTTACAATTGTAAACGGATGAGCTTCAAAAATCGATTTTCCAGGTGGTAAAGCACGCTCTATACGACCTACAGTACTTGTTCTAATAACTGTTGCTTTAAGTTGAAAATGGTTCTCTAACTCCTCTTGCCACTGTTCACATAGATGAGGAGGTACAAGTACCGTAAAACGGTCAATCTCTCCACGATCAAGGAGTTCTCTAACAATCAAACCAGACTCAATAGTTTTACCAATACCAACATCATCTGCAATAAGAAGGCGAACCGTCATCTGTTTCATTGCCATCATTAGTGGTACGAGCTGATATGCACGAGGCTCAATAGCGATATTCCCAAAAGAGCGGAATGGCCCTGCCCCAGAACGCATCTTTAGAAGCATTGCATCTTTTAATAAAAATGCAGCATAGCTTGGTCCAATCTCATCAGCATTTGGCCAAGGAAAAGTAGCTTGAGATACCTGAGATCTCTCCAAGCCAATATGTAACTGTGTTGTTTCAATCTCACTACCACCAACAGGACGAAGATGTAAAACCTCTTTTGTTGACCCTGGTAAAACAATCCACTCTCTATTTCGTGCTGTTACAATGCTTCCGGGCATAAATTGTTGACTCATTCACTCTCTCCTACAATTAACTCTCTATTCTCTTCAAGTAACTCGTGCCACTTTGACTGGGCTTCTGGTAAAACAATAGGAATATATCCATAATTTTCAAGTTCAGTCAATTGCTGGTTATTAGAGGTATCTGTCAAGATGATTGCAACCTGCATATCTTGATAGAGTGCATCTATTTGAATTCCATTGATAGTTTCATTCCAACTATCTGGCAAAGGAAAATTTTGTGAATCTAAAATCTCTTTTAATGCGACTTGTAGTGGACTTAAAGCTAAAGACTCACTTTTCTTTTGACTTACTTTTTCAATTGTAACTTTTGCATTTGCAAGTTCACAAAGAAGCGTTAAAACCAACTCATTTTTTCTATCTATCTTGTCATGTTCTGGTTGATTGTAGTAACTAAGAAGACACTTATAACATCCAGCTTCACATATAGGTGAACCATCTGGATTTGTGTTCTCTTTTAATGATTTCACATTGCATGAATCTTCTACAATGTAGTGACAGATTTCAAGTGCCCTTCTTGCAACCATAGCTAAAGCATTTGGATCGTGTACCACTCTTGTCAATACACCTGCTCCACCTTCAGATGCTTCATAAAACAAAATTGCATTGCGATGTTCTTTATTTGGAAGTGGCTCAACCATAAGCTCACTCTCTTCAAGTTGAAAAACTGACTCAATTCCTCGTTTAAGAGCATACTGAAGTGTTACCATCTCTGATTCATTCAACTCTTCAGAGGGACGTATAATAAGAATATTTCTTCTATCTTCTACATAGGGTACTATACGTTCAGCTTTTACTTTATCTGGATCTGGAGCTTTTGCTTCATTGTC
>DQTU01000106.1 GCA_015662615.1 Campylobacterales bacterium
AGAAGGTCTAGGTCAAGCTATCAGAAATGCAAATGATGGTATCAATGTTGCACAAACTGCTGATGGTGCTTTAGAAGAGTATACGAATATCATAAATACTGTAAGAACCAAAGCAATTCAAGCAGCTTCTGATGGTCAAAATACTAACTCTCGTGAAGCAATTCAAAGAGATATCACTAAACTTTTGGAAGAAGCTCAAAATATTGCTGATACTACTTCTTTTAATGGTATGAACCTACTTGATGGTACATTTACAGATAAAGAGTTTCATATCGGTGCATATGCAAATGAAACTGTAGGTATTAATATTGGTAGCGCTGCAACAAATGCAATTGGTGCATTTGCTAGTACGACAGGTGATGCTGTTGCAGGTGGTACAACAGCTGTTACTGCAAATATTAATGGTATTGCAGCTGCTGCAAGTTCTGCTGATACTGCATCTGGAGCAAATATTGATGCTCACTCAGCTGGTTCAGCTTGGGCAATCGCAAAAGAGATTAATGCTATATCTAACAAAACTGGGGTAGAGGCAACTGCAAAAACTGAGGTTACTGAAGGTGCAGTAGTTGGAGGAACACTTGCAGCTGGTACAACTATCAACGGTATTGATATTGGGGCTGTTGAAGTTTCAGCAAACGATAGCGATGGTGCATTGATGAATGCTATTAATGCAATTTCAAACCAAACAGGTGTTACTGCATCAAATGATGGTGGTAAAATGGTACTAAAATCAAGTGATGGTAGTGATATCAAAATTGATGGTACAGATAGTTCAGCTGTTACAGGTCTTGCAAATGCAACAACTGGTGGTAAAATTACACTAGAGAGTGATAAAGCTATTACAACTACTGCCGTTGCAGCTGCAGGTTTTTCAGCAGAAACAGCTAGTACAGGCAATGCTCTTAACTCTATAGATGTTACAACTAGATTAGGTGCTGAAAAAGCGATTAAGACTACTGATGCAGCTCTACGAAACATTGATACAATGAGATCAAACATCGGTTCTACTCAAAATCAACTAGAGTCAACTGTTAGAAATATCTCTGTAACACAAGTAAATGTTACAGCAGCTGAGTCTACAATCAGAGATGTTGATTTTGCAGCTGAGAGTGCTAACTTACAAAAACATAACATCCTAGCGCAATCAGGTGTTTATGCAATGAGTCAAGCTAACTCTGCACAACAAAATGTTATGAGACTGTTACAATAGTAACCTCATAGGAAGTGGCGACTTTTAGTCCCACTGATATGACTTTTTATATTTTCTCAAAGCTGTTTTTTATGATATAATATCATCAAATTCGTAGGAGTACCATATGCAAAATATACATATGGGCACTTCTAAAAACCACTATTTTAGTAGCGTAGATTAGTCCATCCCAATTTTTAAAAATAATTCTCAACAATTCTTCCATTTTCAGTAGAAAAGTTGAGTGAATTCTACAATTTATCCGTAAAACTCACTCAATATTTTGTACTTTTTAAATTGTTTTCACCTTTTGTAGCCTTACTAGCTGTTCATATCTAAAGAGATTGTAGGTCAGGTGTCAAGCGCGGTACAAAATATGCCTTGAAATTATTTGAAAAGTTAAAATTACAACTCTTGGTAATTACACCAAAACAGAAGATAAATGTCATAGAACCTCATGTTAAAAGTGTGCATTTTGTACACAATCAAGATGGCATGGACTCAAGCTTAATCTCGATGAAGATAGAAGACTATATCAAAAATAAGAAAAAGTAGATGAAATTTTTTGATATAGATGTGATACAAAAAAACTACATAAGACTTATGAAAAAGGGAATATCTTTAAGAGCTATATAGAAAAAGAAGATATTTTTCCACTAAAAATACCTTTAAAAAAATATCACAAAAAGATATACAAAACAGTTTTACAATAATTCAACAAGATATAAAAACTTTAAAAGCTACAAACCTACCACTCAACTATAAAGAGTTTCATTTTAAATCCATCGGCAGGCAAGTTTTACCAATATCAGTTAAGAAGCATTTTTAAAACTCACAAAAAAACAGCAAGAATATAGTGATTTTATAAAAATGTATAAAAAAATTATTTTTCACTATCCAAGTTTAAAACCCATCATCCTAAAAAAACCTTTTATCGTGTTAGAGTATTGAAAAGTTTTTCAAGATAATAAACTTTTTTATAAAAAATAGCATACCAACTATCTATCTAAGAGAGATAAGTTTACATGACATAGACACAAAATTTATAGAAAAACATAAAAAGATTTTATAATAGAAAATAAAATCACATTTTTACCATTTTTTGAGCACAAGGATAGTATCATAATATTTGGGCAAGGGTATGGCATAAGTGTATTAAAAGACTGCA
>DQTU01000259.1 GCA_015662615.1 Campylobacterales bacterium
ATCAGCAAGTGCCTCATAAATCTCTTCGATTTCATCCTTTCTCTCACTCTCATCTATATCCGCTGCAAACATCAATGCTTCAATTGGTTTTTGTACTTGGAGTGCTTTTCTTATGAGTTTATCATCTTGATTTTCTTTTTGAAATGTTACAGGATCAAGACCAACTTCATCTTCATCTATCTCTAATGCATCCGCAACTTTTTTTCTTGCAAGCTTAATTTTCTCTCTAATTTGCTCACGTGTTAATTTTCTCTCTGCTTTTAACGCTTTTTCTAAATTTTTAGCAACCAATGTTGTAATCGGTGAAACATTGAGTAATTCACTTCCATCATTTGGAGCGTATAATTTACCTCTAAAGTCTTTACCAGTATCTACATCCACACCGCCAAATACTAAAAGCAATGCTTCATCAAAGTTCTCATGTGATCTATGTGCTTCAGAAACAGCTAGGGTAAATGAACCATCATCAAGCGTTGTTGTAAGGGGTTCACTACTTGCTTGACAGTAACCATCTTGATTTAAATCTAAACAAACAACAGCATCTTTTAAATAACCGTCAATTGCTTTACCTCGAATAGAAGACTGTGCTATCTCTGGAACAATATCATCTTTTATATCTTCAACTAAACTCTCAATACTTCCACAACCTGTTAAAATAGCACTAAGTGCTGTGGATAATACGATACCTTTAAATAGGGAATTTCTTTTCATGGGTGAGGCTCCTTTTGCCTGGAGTATCCATCTGATTACGAAAAAGGAGCAAAGCCCCTTTTCCTACGCTAACGGCTAAGTTTCCTTCAGCAGCAGGCTCACGCACAGTGAACCGTGCTTATTCATTTCTAGCTAGTGTGTTTCAGATAAATACTTCTTTTAAATTTTTGAATTGTTAAATTCATAAAGTAAATCGGCTGAAAGAGAGAGAAGTTAACTATAATTTACCTGTTAATCTATTTTATACCTTACATGAACCTCCACCACAACCACCGCTACCAAGGTTATAACTATCGGCAAAATCACAATTTGTGCATTTAAACTCTACAAAAGAGGTTCCCGAACATCCTCCCCCTTTTTGGTCAACAACCTCAACGGTTCGTTGTTTACAATCAGGACAGATGCCTTGATTTATGAGTTTTAGTCGCTCACCTTTGACTCCGAGGTAGTTTAAATATGCCCAGATCAATCCTCCAGCAATGATGATGATAAAAAGTAATGTTAATATTGTGTACAAAGTCTATTCCTTATTTGTTACTGTTTTCAATTACATCTTTGAAATTTTTGATAAATTCTCCAAAGATTGTTTTTATACTATCGACACCACCGAGACTCTCTTTAAAAATATTGCCTAAATTGCCGGCAACTTGCTTACTTATGGCAAGATAAAGGCTTTGTTTGGTGCTATCCATGTTAACTCTCCAGCCACGGTCTGTTTTGTTCAGTTTTGTAGTAAAATCTACCTCACCTATATCTTTGTCACCTTTAAGATAAAGTTTTGTAGGTACTGTCGCACTATTTCCATCTTCCTTAGCTTTTCCAAATGTGGCAGTTTTAATTTCGATCTTTTTATACAGTTTTGTCTTTTTGGCATCTTCTTTAACCGTCAAGTTTTTTGCTGCATCAATGCGGTTTTGTTGTTGCGCTGTCCAAAACTCTTGCGTTACCGTAGAAACTGACATGTTTTTTGAAGAGCAACCAAACATTAAAAATGATAAAAACAGAAGTGTTAAATATTTTGCCATGATAAATCCTTTGCCTCTATATTAGCAAAAATTTTATTTTAACTCATCGATGAGATGGTCATACACTTGACTCATCGTCTCAAAATCTTCAACTTTTTGACTCTTTTTTCGCTTTATCTCTTCTTTCATAATTGTCACAAGTTCATTTATGCGTCTACCTACATTTCGTTTGCAACCTTTTTTATTTTGCTCAATGCAAAGGTCTATCATCTTGATAAGTTGTGGCAGAAGTGATGCTGTCATTTTGGTATAGAGATCAGAATAGGCTCTTTTTTCTATAAATGTTACAAAACTTTTTTGTTGTTCACGGCTTAAATTCCAGACATTTTGTATATAGGTAAATTGGTTGTTTATCATTTCATGTTTTTTTTCTGCCTGAATGAGTCTTTTTTTCTTGATTTTGGCTAGCTGTTTTTGCTCTTTTGTTCTTCTAAACCTTAGCCTTGGAATTTTGGCATCTTTTTTCTTTTTAAAGTAGAGAGATAACATAATAATAAAATAGATAAAAAGTCCAAGAGAGAGTATCAATAAAGTAGAAGTGTTTACTATCATCGAACTAAGCATGGTAATAAATACTCCAAGTAAAAAATAGTTTAGATTTGGATTATATATTATATTTAACATCATTATGAATTTTAACATTTTTTAGTAAATTTATATGACATCTCTCACACAACGCACTTTATGTGTACTATCTACTGATTCACCGCCATTGTCTACCCCATGCCAAAAGTATATTGCAACAACACCTGAAGCATCAGCAGTAGATGACCAGTAATTATCGGTTGTTGTATTTACAAATGATTCATGTATAGCAGGTGATTGATATAATTTTACTATGCTATAGAGTTCATTGATGTTTGGTAGACGCCATCCTGTTCCATCTAGATCAAGAGCACTGCAGTAATCGATTGCTTCATTCCATGTTTTAGCACTTGATGTCACTACAGCATTATCTTGCCATTGCAGATTATGTTTGTGGTCTGTAACAATTTCTAGTGTATCGTTTCTGATAAATTTCATTTCGTATTTTTTACCCCGCACACAGCGTACATATTTTTTTGGGAAGCTAAATATATATGATATGTTTCCTGTGGCATTTAAAAAATCAACCCAAGAATAATCTCCATTTTTGTTGTCACTTACCCAATAACCATCATTAGTTTGTGTACCATCAAAAATTGAAGAGATTGCTGGAGTGTTTCTACGGTCTAATAGATAATAGAGCTCATGAATCTCTGGAAGTCTCCAATCATTGTATCCTGTTATGTTAAGATTTTTACAGTTATTAACAGCAGTACTCTGATATATTGTATCTGCACCATGCTCACTACTATCATACTGCCACATTAAGTCAGTTATATTGTTAGTCACAATGCGATCTGCTTTAGTGTAGGTGTAATCTGCCCCTTTTTGTAAATCACCATCATCACCAGCAGTAAGCATAGTCGCACCTGTTTTAGGAAGTAGTGTTAATGGGTCAGCTTCATTGTTTTCATAAAAAGTGACATTCCCATCTTCAGCACAAGAGACAATATCCATATTTCCATCATTGTCGATGTCAGCTGCAAAAACTCTGACGATATTGGAGACACCTAAGGTGATATTATGCTCAGGGTAGTCTAGGTTGTCTTGTATATTTTCATACCAAGCGATTCTTCCATTGTCTTCGGAAGAGGCAGCTATAATATCTATATCTCCATCATTATCCATATCTGCACCAGAAGCATAGTGTATATTTTTTAGATGATGGGCTAATATAGCTTTAGTAGTAAAAGAAGGTGTTGATGTTCCATCATTGTGATGAATAGAGATTTTCCCATCGGTGTTAGAAGTTGAAATGACATCTATATCTCCATCATTGGATTTATCCATGATTTCAACCGAGTAGGCACCGAAAACAGTTCCTGGCATTGCTCTTTCTGTAAAAGTCCCATTACCATCATTTTCATACCATACGGTACGATTTTCACCATGTGAAGCGGCAACAATATCTATATAAGTATCACCATTTATATCAGCACTACGAAGGGATGGTACATTGCTAAGAGTAGCAATCTCTTTTGCCTGAGAATAATTTCCATCACCAAGGTTTTCATACCAGTTTATAGTATTGGGTGTGCCCCAAGAACTTGAAACTATATCAGGTTTAGTATCATCATTAATATAAGCGATTTCTATAAAAGAGATGTTAGCTACGGCAACTGCTGTAGCTGTTTGGTCTGTGATTTTAGAACAAGTCGTAAAAGATTCACTACCATCATTTAGACATTGTATAAGTGATCTCCCACTATCATTATAAGTTGTATATAAGATATCAAGGTCACCATCACTGTCCATATCTGCTACTTTGATTGCTTCAGGTTCAAGTTCTGTAGTTGCGATGCTATGTTCAGTAAAAGAGAAATCACCTCTGTTTTCATACCAACCTACTTTTGTACCACCATCTCCTGCTGTAAGAATATCTAAATCCCCATCTTGATCTAAATCAACCATCTCTAACCATTCTGGTTTTATGGCGCTCATGGTGACTGTGTGAGGGGTAAATGATATGGTATTTACATCAGGTAGAGAATTGACGGTAACAATGAGAGAGTCAGAGCCTGTAGCATTTTTATCATCTGTGACGATGAGTGTGACAGTATAAGTTCCTTGTGCTGTAAAAGTATGCTCAACTGAAGTTGCAGTGGACGCTTCTACTCCATCAATACTCCAGCGATGTTGTGTGATACTACCATCTACATCTTCACTTGATGTGATACCAAACGATAGAGTATCTCCTTCTGTGATATT
This sequence comes from Campylobacterales bacterium, assembly GCA_015662615.1. Classification (GTDB taxonomy): domain Bacteria; phylum Campylobacterota; class Campylobacteria; order Campylobacterales; family QNZT01; genus SZUA-1433. The sequence continues at coordinate 4,530 of DQTU01000259.1, forward strand.
GTAATCAGCCCCTATCTCAACAGTAGGGGGAGTATTTACCCCGATAATAGTCACATTTATATCTCGTGTGATACTGTTTACACCATCTGAGATAGTTATCATGATAGGGATGATTTTAGTTTCTCCCTCAGCAAGGTTATCATAAAGACCATCAGTATCAAAAGTATAAGTACCATTGTTATCTATACTTACAAGCGTACTATTTGACTCAAAAGTAAGTGAACTATTTTCTGCATCACTTGCAACTATCTGCCCTATCCCTGTTGAGATATTTTCATCGATAGTGATAGAGTCTATAGCAGTAATCGTTGGGGCATTATTGATACCATGGATAGAGATGGTTACATTCGCTTCCGAAGCCTCATGGTGCTCATCTTCTATCATGTAAACGAGAGTGATATTTCGCTCTTGATTTTCTGTTAAATAGTCATAATCCCCATTAGGAAAGAAAGTTAGATTCCCATCTGCAGTAAAGGTAAAGTTTCCTTCTGTGGCGTTGACATCTATTAAAGTTAGTGTGGCATTATTATCTACATCTATATCATTTATGAGAAGATTAAAGCTAAGGTTACTATCTTCATTTGTTTGATTATAGTCATAGTGTGCTATTGGTACATCATTTTGACCTGTTATTTGAATATTAAAACTTTTGTTAACATCTAATATACCATCTGTAACAATAATAGGAATAGACTGAATGATTTCGTCACCAACATTAAGTGATTGATAGATGAGATGAGAAGGATTAAAACTGAAAGTACCATTATCTTCAAGTGTAAAACCCTCTAATGAACCTGATGTACTAAAGGTAAGGATATCATCACTATCTGCATCTGTAGCTATAAATGTACCATTTAATAAAATATCTTCCGTAATAGAAAAAGGAGATATTTCGTCAAGTACTGGTGCATCATTTACCGCTTCTATATTTATACTTACCGTCGCATATTGAGAATCAATCGTACCATCGTTTGTTTTATAAATGAAAC
>DQTU01000151.1 GCA_015662615.1 Campylobacterales bacterium
AGATTTTAAGATTTGGTGCATACTTTGCTTTCCCTAAAGCTTCATAAAAATCATCAACAGAGGATTTTACAGTCGTTGTCGAGTACTGAGCGTAAAGAGGGATCACGATGATATCTTCAACCCCTTTTGCTTTGAGCCATTTGACACCAGAGAGTGCGTAAGGAGGAGTATATCTCATGATGTTTATCACTTCATACTCAGGAAATTCTTGTTTTATATTTTTCAAAAATGTTTCTGTATGTGCCAATAGTGGAGATTTTCCTCCTATCTCATCGTAACTCTCTGTTGCTTCACCACGTCTGCCTGAGATGATTCTTGAAGCGATATAGCTTCTTAAGAGTCCACTTTTAACAGTAATGATGTTTTTATCATTAAACATGTTTTTTAAAAAAACTTCCACTTCTTCAAGGTCTTTGGGCGCTCCCATGTTTAAAAATACAATTGCTTTCTTCAAGAGTCACTATCCATTTTTCCAATTGCACATGATACAAAACTTTTTGCTTTTGTACCTATCTCTTCAAATGTTCCAAGAACTTCATCTTCAAATGGATAGCCTAGTTTTTTCATCTTTTGTCTTAGTTTATCTTCGTCGAAATTTTCATCTGCAATAACAGTAATGATTCTTGGCTCCACTTCTAAGTTTACTTCCACTTCGCCAAACTCATCTTTTAATGCCTTTTTAACTGTGCTTGCACATCCGCCGCATTTAATGTTTAAAACTTTGAACTCTTTAACCATATCTTAAATCCCTTCTCCTCAGTAAGTAATTCAATTTTACCATTATGAGCCTTGATTATTTCAAGTGAAAGTGCCAAACCTAAACCTGATCCTTTAAGTTTGGTTGTCTTAAAAGGCTCATAGAGGATACTCTCATCTTCTATTGGTTTCCCACTATCTTTGACTATTATTGTGCCTTCTTCGTAGGAAAATATAATTTCTCCATCCTCCTTCTCATCCTCTTCAATAGCATCAATGGCATTGTAGAGAAAGTTTTGCATCACGATACTTAAAAGATCAAAATCAGCCTTAATTTCACATGCTTCAAAATTTATAATCAGCTCAATATCTTTACTTATGGAGTAATGCTCAAACGAATCTTCTATCGCATCTTGTAGCTTTTCAAGTGCAAATAGTTCTCTATTTATCTGTACACCTTTAGAAAAAAGAAGTGTGGATTTTATGATTCGCTCTACTCGATAGATAGACTTTTTGATTTCAAGAACAATTGGTTTATTTGAAGTTTGTACACGGCTCATAAGTGTGCTTGTTAAAAGAGATATCGCTCCAATTGGATTTCGTATCTCATGGGCTAAGTGGGCCGCGATTTTCCCCATAGAAGTTAGCCGATCAGCTCTTTTTTGCTCTGTGATATCAGTGGCAGAGATGATAAGCTTTTTTTGTGCCTGGGTACTCTTGATAAGATAGATTTTTCCCTCAAATTCCACTTCACTACTAGCTAGATTGCTATTTATTCGTGTTATGAGTGCTGTAATTTTTTGTGCTTCACTGTTTTGTATGAAAATTTCTCCACCTTCGTCAAAAACCCAAAGTGCGTTTGGTATAAAGTTAATGACATTTGCAATGATACCTTTCATCTCTTTAAACTCATTTTCAAGTGTATAAGAGTGTTCTATAATCTCTTCAAGCCCACTTAGAAACTTTTCTTTATCTTGAAGGTCGAGATTTTCTAAAAGCTTTTTATCAAGCATAAATTAATCCTTTAAATGACTCAATATCATACAATAAAACATTTTTATTTTTATTTTTTAAAAGCTCATTGCTAAAACCACTTTTGGAAAAAAGTGCAAAATAGTCAACTTTTAAATCTACTAATTCACATTTTTTTTGAAGTTTATTGAGTGTATTTTTGGAAACTTTATGATTTTTCCATTTTGATTCCCCTGCTATTACTTTGCCATTTGCTGTTTTGGCTAAAACATCTATTTCAATATGTTTATCCCAATAGCTTCCAGCCTCTACACTCTCAAAATGTTTTTTTATAAGTTCATTTGAGAAGACTTCAAATGTAAATGAGATATATTTATCAAGTTCAATTGAAATCTTTTCTAAAACTTCATTGTATTCTCCTTTTTCTATCTGCTCTTTATGTGGTGCTATAAAAGTAAACCAAAACCGATAAAAACCTTTTGTAAATCTTATCTTGTCTTCTATTTTATATCTTCTAAACTCTTTTTTTAGAGGGATAGAAAGTGGACATTCACGAGAGTACTCTTTAAAAATAATACCTTTTGAAAAGAGTATCTGATAAAGAGAAGATCCATGGAACTGTGAGATATCATTTTTATAAATTGAGTAGATTTTACGATTTCCAACAGCGATACGAAAAAGTAATTTCTCTATATCTTGCTGTACTTTTAAATCATCACTAAAAATAAATGAGGGTTTCAGTTGTTGGTATTTTTGAAGGATATTAACTTCGATATTCTGCATAAGTGTTTCACATAATCGAAGTGAATCTAAATCTTTATAACCATTAAATACCCCATAGTATTCAATAAGTTCTTTGATACCAAGATAGGAAAAATGTGAACTAAATGCCTTCAAAGTTACCTTTTTATTTTTATTATAGCATGTTAAACTCTTTTGGGTAAAATGCGCTACTAAATTAAAGGGTATTTTGTGATTGTCTTAGATGATAGATATGGTTATGATATAGCGCTTGAAAAACTTGAAAAGATAAAAACATCATTGACTTCAAAAGAGATTGAACTTATTTTTATGAGTGATGGTGAGATATCTGAAATAAATGCTGAGTTTAGAGATAAAGATAGTGCAACTGATGTACTTAGTTTTCCGTTAGAAGAGATGCCAAATACTCCGCTTGGGACTATCGTTATCAGTATTGATAAAGTAAAACAGTTGGCTGACGAGTTGGGGCATAGTGAAGATGATGAACTCTTTTTACTTTTTATCCATGGGCTTTTACATCTTTTGGGATATGACCATGAAGAGGATACTGGCGAGATGAGAGAAAAAGAAAAACAAATGATAGAAGATTTTGGATTACCAAATAGTTTAATAATAAGGTATGATTAGTATATGGAATATATTATATTTTTAGTGTCGATGGCGGCTTTGATTAAAGGTGCTGATTATGTTATTGATGAGAGTGAGCGGATTGCGCTTCATTATAATATTTCGCATTTTGTGATAGGTGCTACGATTGTTGCCCTTGGTACAAGTCTACCTGAAATGGCGGCTTCGGTTATCGCGAGTGCAGATGGAAAGAGTGATTTAGCAGTTTCAAATGTTATCGGTAGTGCGATTTTCAATATCGCTTTGGTGCTGGGAATTGTCTTTATAATGGCCAATAAATTATCACCAAAACGAGATATGTTTGCTGAAGATAGTTCATGGGCATTGTTTCCTATCTTGGTTTTTTTAGTTGTTGGTTTTGATGGTGAAATCTCAAGATATGAAGGGTTTATATACCTTCTGATGATGGGTGCATATCTCATGTTTTTAACTAAAAATACAGATGTACTTGCTGCTGAAATAGATGAAGAGTCGGCACAAGAGTCTTTTGATTGGAAGCGTACTGGCATGTGGCTTGGGCTTGGTTTTGTATTGGTTATTATTGGTGCAAATTATACTGTTGAGAGTGCTTCTATGATTGCTAGAAGTTTCGGTGTGAGTGAGTGGATTATTGGACTTTTTCTTATTGCACTTGGTACGAGTATGCCAGAACTGGTTGTGAGTATCCAGGCAGTTCGTAAAAAAAATGCAGATATGATTCTTGG
>DQTU01000347.1 GCA_015662615.1 Campylobacterales bacterium
AATAATCTTTGGCACTATTAAATCCATGGATAGGAGCAGTATAAACATCATCAAACTCCCAAAAAGAGTTTAGTTTTTGGACATCATTTTCACTCAATCCGATAATAGACTGCATATCATGCATCTTGTATTTTTTTAGTAGGTCTCTTTTGAGGTTTTTCATAAGATGGTGTTGGTAGAGTTTTGAAAAACCAGTATCCATTTTATCAGCACTAATTTCTAGTTGCATTGGGGCTGATACTGAGATACATGCCTCAAGAAGAGAATCATTTCCAACTTCTCCCAAAAGTTTTAAAAGCATGTTTCCGCCCAAAGAGTAGCCGATAGCAAAGAGCGGATTTGATGGGTATCTGGTTTTAAGTTCCCTAAACCAAGCTTTTGCATCTTCTGTCTCTCCACTATGGTATGACCTTGGTAGGGTATTCATCTCTTTTCCACATCCACGAAAATGCATCAAAACAACAGAAAGATTCTCTTTTTCAAGTGCTAACATAACTCTTTGAATATAAGGTGAATTAAATCCCCCAGCCAAGCCATGAAATAGCGTAACGATAGGTTTATGACTATCTTTTCTTGGTTTATTGTGCCAGATACATTCTACAAAATCCCCGTCGGGTAACTCAAATATCTCTAACTCAACTTCAAAATATTTTGTTTTGCTAAAAAATGCAGGGTAAAGAGTTTGAAGATGTCCGTTTGCTAATGTATATGCGGGTTTAAATGGGTTTTCTCTCATTTAAAGATTGTATCAAAAAAAATTATGAAAATGTCGATTTAATAGCAAAGGTAAAAATAATGATAAAAAATCAAAAGTCTAAGTATCATCCAGAACTAGTTGATCTCTATATGGAAGGTGTTCCTGCTAGTTTGATAATTGGAAATTTTATAATTCCGTTACTCTTTGTTTATGCGATTTATGGGAATATACCAAATAATTTATTAATGTATTTATCTTTACTATTTTTAACTGTTTCATTTTCTCGTTTTTTTATTTCAAGTTTACTTAAAAAAGCAATTTTTGATACTGATAGGATAAAGATAGAAAAATACATGAATTATACAATTTTAAGTATGTTTGCTGGTGGTGGTATGTGGAGTGTTGCAATGACTCTAGTATATTTGTATGCTCCATCTGAGTATCTATTTTTTACAGCAACAATTATTATCGGTCTTACATCGGCATCTACTACAACATTAACCCCTATTTTTAAATCTTTTCTTTTTTATGTTTTATCTGCTTTACCTTCATTAATAATTACATTTTTTTTAGTTGGTGGGAAACTTTTTATAGCATTTTCTTTAATGAGTCTGTTTTTTACTATCTTTATTATAGTCGGAGGGAAAAAGCATTATAAAAAACTTTATGAAGCAATACATTTAAAAGATCAATTGAAACTACTGAATGATGATTTAGAAGGTGAAGTTAAGATAAGAACTCTAGAGTTAGAAGCGTTAAATAGCTCACTTGAAGATAAAGTTGAACAAGAGATAGATAAAAACAGAGTCAAAGATCAACAGATGATTGAGCAATCTCGTATGGCTCAGATGGGTGAGATGATAAGTATGATCGCACACCAATGGAGACAACCTTTGGGAGCTATCGCTTCAACAAGTATTGATCTTCGGATGAAGATGATGCTTGAGAGTTATGATTTGGATGATAAAGAGCAGCAAAAAGAGTGTACAGCCTATCTTGATGAACAGTTGGTCAATGTAGAGGGATATGTTCAAAGCCTGACGCAGACTATTGATGATTTTAGAAATTTTTATAAACCAGATAAGAAGCAAAAAGTAGGCTTGGTCAATGAACCAATTCAAAAGTCACTAGATATCATCAGAGCGACCGTTGTTTCAAATGGTACTGAGATTATAGAGTCTTATGAGAGTAAACAGAAGTTGCCTCTATTTGACAGTGAATTGATGCAAGTGTTTTTAAATATCCTTAAAAATGCACAAGATAATTTTAAAGAAAAAGATACACAATCCGCCAAAATAATGATTAAAACGGTAGATATAGAAAATGGCATAAAAGTTGAGTTATGTGATAACGGTGGTGGAATTCCTGAGGATATCATAGCTAAGATATTTGACCCTTATTTCTCTACAAAAAATGAAAAAAATGGTACGGGACTTGGGCTTTACATGTCAAAAACAATTGTTGAAGAGCATCACAATGGAAAACTTAGTGTTGAAAATCGAGATGGAGGGGCATGTTTTATCATTGAGCTTAGAGATTAAAAAATATTATAAGCACCCCAAGTGAAAAAAGTGTGATTGAGGCAGTTTCTTGTGTATCATCTACTGCAAGAAGAAAAAATGCAGAAACAATTAACAACAATCCTTTTCCAATTGGTTTTAGATAAGCTCTTTGTCTTTGAACCATAAGGTCAATGCTATCAGAGTTCATGTGAACTTGCAGGGCATTTTCACTCAAATCCGTGATGACTTTTTTAACTCTTCTGACCGTAAGTGGAAAACCTGTAACTTCATTTTTTAAGAGTTTTAAAATCTTATCATTGCCACCAAGTGCTTTGGGGATATGCTTTTGAAGTACGGGTAAAATATCTTTGATACCATTGAAGTTTTTGATATAAGTCGTACCAAGTCCCTCGATAATGGCACTCACTCTAAGCATATATATCGCCTCTTGAGGGAGTTTAAAAGGAAGGTCTTTCATCGATTCTAATAAATCAAATGCCAACTCTTGCATAGAAGAGGAGTCAAGGTTATTGTCGCCAAAGATATCAAACATATTTTCTGCTAACTCTTGCATGCGGATTTCAGGTGCATCATGTGCCACAATACCAAGCCTTTTACAAGCTGTGATATAAAGCTCAAAGTCTCTTTCATTAGCAGATTTTATCAGCTCTATGATGGCGATTCGTGTGAGATTTGGAATTTTTTTAACCATGCCAAAATCAAGCAGTATAAGGTTCCCCTCCTCATCAATTAAGAGATTTCCAGGGTGTGGATCAGCATGAAAGTAGCCATTGATAAGCATCTGTTCCATATAAAAATAGATAAGTTTCCCCATGATGTTTTCAAAACTAATTCCTAGTTTTGCAAGGTTTTTTTTGTCATCAAAGCGATACCCCTCTTCAAAGCTCATAACGATTGCATCTTCACAGCAGTAATGGGCATAAGGCTTTGGAAACTTTACTCCACTCTCTTTATAGACTTGTGAAAATTTGATAAGGTTTTCCAGCTCATTGGCAAAATCAACCTCTTGTTTTATCATAATAGAAAACTCTTCGATGACAGCTTCAACGGAATTTTTGGTGTAATAGGAGAATAGTGGACGAAAAATGAAGTTAAAAAATCTCAATATTTTGATATCTGCATAAACTTGTTCCGTGATACCAAAACGGCGAAATTTTACAGCGACTTTTGTTCCCTCTTGTAAGTATGCTTGATGTACTTGACCGATGGAAGCACTAGCAATTGGAGTATCATCAAAACTTTTAAAAGGATTTGTTGGAAATGCCTTTGAGAAAACTTTTTGAAACTCTGCTTGGGACATGGGAAGAATCTCATCATGGAGTGTTTTTAACTCTTCAAGATATTCTCCAGAAAAAAAATCAGCCCTTGTTGCTAAAACTTGGGCAAGCTTGATGTAACTAGCCCCAAGTCGGTTGATACTCTCTTTGAGCCCTTTAGGAGAGAGGGGTTTAAAGATGAGAAATCTATCCTTTTTTTTGATAAGTAAAAATATAGTCAGTAAAAAGAGGAAAACTTCTTTGACTCTAGTGATATTATAGTAGGAGAGACTTTTTTTCATTTGTGAATGATAACGCCAGAATGCTTAAGACAAATTTACTCCTCTTATATGATATAATTAACAAAAGAGGTTAATCATGTTTAAAATATTAATTCTAGGATTTCTTATGATAACAAACGCACACACAAATAAATTATTGCATGAAGACTCCCCTTATCTGCAACAACACGCGCACAATCCAGTTAACTGGCATCCATGGGGAGAGGAGGCATTTGCAAAAGCTAAAAAAGAGAATAAACTTATCTTTCTTTCCATCGGCTACAGTACATGTCATTGGTGTCATGTCATGGAGCGAGAATCATTTGAAAATGACTCAGTTGCAGAGATTTTAAATAAAGATTTTATCTCTATCAAAGTTGACAGAGAAGAGTATCCACACATCGATAGACACTATCAAGATATCTATGCCCTAATGAACGAACGCGGGGGAGGGTGGCCGTTGACCATCGTTATGACCCCTGAAAAACAGACTTTTTTCTCAGCGACTTATCTTCCGCCAGAGAATAGTTTTGGACGAAGGGGTTTAAAAGCAACTTTGAAGATGCTCCATGGTGTTTATACAAATAAAAAAGATGAGGTGCTAAAAAGTGCTGATTCTATAGAAGCTGCTATGAGAAGACGAGGAAGTGCTGCATTTAACCAAAAAGTATCACTTGACATCTCTATAGCCAATAAGTTTGTGAACAATATATCTTCAGGATTTGACCTTAAAAACAAAGGAGTTGGCTCTGCTCCGAAATTTCCTCATGCCACTTCACTAGATACACTTTTAGATGTCTACCGAATCACAGGAAATGAGAGTGCAAAACTTATGGCTATAGACACTTTGATGGCGATGAGCAATGGCGGGATTTATGACCAGATAGAGGGTGGATTTTACCGATATAGCGTAGATGAGATGTGGATGATTCCTCATTTTGAGAAGATGCTTTATACCAATGCCGAACTTATTGAAGCTTATGCAAATGGTTATGCTTTGACAAAAGAGCCCAGATTTAAAACAGTCATTCAAGAGACGGTACAAAATATCAATGAACGATTTTTAAAAGATGGGATGTATTATTCTGCGAGTGATGCGGATAGTGATGGGGAAGAGGGGAAGTATTTTGTATTTGATTACCAAAAGAGCTTGGATGATCTGATAAAGGGTGGTTTTTCAAAAGGGGATGCAAAAGAGGTTTTAGACTATTTTAGCATCTACAAAGGGGGCAATTTTGAACATAAACAGACCAATCCTTATTTGGGTGGAATGGATGCACCTAAAGCGTTAGAAAAAGCCAAAGTGATTTTACGAGCCAATAGAGAGAAGAAAAATTATGCCTTTATAGACTATAAAATTCAAACTTCATGGAATGCCATGTATCTTGTAGGACTTTTTAAATCTGCAAAATATGTGGATAGAGCTTATACTAAACAGGCTTTAAAATCTCTCGATGCACTGCTTAAAAACCTATATATAGATGGAGAGCTTTATCATCAAGTGATTGTGGGGAAAAAGCCAAAAGTAAAAGGGTATTTGGAAGATTATGCATTTTTGATTTCTGCTCTTTTAGAAGCTTATCAAGTTGATTTTAATGAGAAGTATTTAACGATGGCTAAAACCCTTTCGGACACTTCTGTCATGAAGTTTTATAAAAATGGAATTTGGTATATGAGTGATGATGATTTTGAAGCCAAAGCTGAGTTTTATGATGCTTCTTATCGTTCATCAATGGCAGTTATGATAGAAAATCTTTTTAAAATAGCAATATTAAGCGACAATCTAAAACTTAATGCTTTTGCCAAAGAGAGTTTAGCATCAAGTTTAGCTGCTCTAAAATCTTTGCCAAACCAATACCCTTACGGTTTAAAAACTTATTTGCAAAGTCTGCTTTCAAATGTGGTGATAAAATCAACAAAAGAAAACTTAGAAAAAAATCGAGAGAAACTTGATATGATAAAATATCCCTATGTTCTTTTAAAGCCAAGTGAGGATAGAAATTTTTTAGCTTGTAAGATAGATTCATGTTTTTCGATTGATAAAAGTGTGGATATTGTATTAGAAAAAATTGATGAGGCAATAACAAAATACCCTTAAAATTTCCCTTAACTTATTAAATTAATAAAATTACTATATAATACGAAAAAATATTTTTTAGGAGAGGGAATGAGTCAGACATATGCAGATTATAAAGATATCGATCAAGAGCAGTTACGAAAGGATATTGATAAGGTAAAAGAGGATATTGGAGATCCTACATGGGAAGATTTTCAGCATCTTTTAAAGCTTGAGCGATGGGGAAGAGCCTTTGCAATTTCGGGCTATCTTCTTATCGTGTTGGTTGGTTTTTATGATTTTACAGGATTATCTTTTTGGTCATTGGCAATTTTAGCAGCTGTTTTGATTGGTATTGGAAATGTAGGGCGTTGGGCAAATGTAACGCATCCAATTCTGCACGGAGCTTACGACAAAGTACCAAATATACCTTTTAAATATACAAAAAAAGGGTATGCAAGAGGATTTAACAGATATATTCATTGGTTAGATTGGATTACGCCTGAAGCTTGGGAGTTTGAACACAATGTAATGCATCACTACCACTTAGGAGAGGATGATGATCCAGATAATGTTGAGAGAAACATGCAATGGCTTATCAAATCAAAAACTCCAATGTGGGCAAGATATCTTTTTGTTGCTATATTTGCAGGAACTTGGAAGTTTACTTATTATGCTCCAAATACACTTAGAATTCTTGAAAACAAAAGAAGAAAAGATAAGGATGAGAAGTTACCAGATATTATCAATTATGAACTAAGTCCATTTACGAAAAATGGTTTAGAGCTTTGGAAAAAATATTATATTCCTTACTTTTCTGTCAATTTTATTCTTGTCCCACTTCTATTTATACCACTTGGCTGGACGGCTGTTATAAACGCACTTATCATAAAAGTGATGGCTGAATATGTTGCAAATATTCACTCATTTTTAGTGATTGTTCCAAACCACTCAGCTGGAGATATATACCAATTTAGCAAACCTCATAAAGGTAAAGGTGAATTTTATCTAAGACAAATTATGGGAAGTGTAAACTATAAGACAGGAACAGATCCCATTGATTTTGCTCATGGTTGGTTAAATTACCAAGTAGAGCATCATCTTTTTCCAAACATACCACTTAGTCAGTATCAAAAAATGCAACCTATTATGAAAGATATATGTAAAAAACATAATTTAGAGTATAGACAAGAGAGCGTTTTCAAACGCGTGTTGATGACTGCTGATTTGATGGTAGGAAAAACAAAACTACTTAAAATAGAGGGTATTTAATACCTCTTCATATTGGCTATAAAATTAGGAATTTTATAGCCAATATCTACTGCTAAAATTGCTTTGCCATAGGTATTCTCAATACCATGGATAAAATACCTGATAAAATAGCAACTATCGCTACTACAGGTAGTATATGAGATTTTAACTGATCTATCCAAGATATTGATACTTTACGCTGTTCACTCCAGAGTGCTTCTGGCTTAATAATTGCTTGGATATACATATTTACAATATTGTCAGTTTTGATGATAAATCCTTTCTTATTTGCTTGTGCTATAACATATTTTTATATTACTTAATATTTAGAAGTGATAGACTAAGAGAGAAATGCTAAAATAGTACAAATATTTGGGAGAGATAATATTATGAATGGTACAAAAAGAGCAAATATCAGATCAGGTCTTAGCGTAAAAATAGTACTCAAACAAGATCAAAGAAGTGGCATATTGACTGAAGGGGTTGTGAGAGATATCCTCACTTCCTCCCCGACGCATCCTCATGGGATAAAAGTGCGTTTAATTGATGGTAATGTTGGGAGAGTTAAAGAGATACTTTCATGAGGATATTTGTAGATGGGGATGCGTTCCCTAATCTGCTAAAGCCAATTCTCTTGAAGCAGATCGAACGACTCTCCTTGGAAACTTTTGTGATATCAAATAAAAAAATTACTATTGGAAACTCACAACATGTCACATACCAAATCGTAGAGCTCGGAGCGGATGAAGCAGATCATTATATCGTAGAGATGGTGCATGAGGCTGACTTGGTTATCACAGCAGATATTCCACTAGCCGACCGTGTAATCGCAAAAAATGCCCATGCAATTGACCATCGTGGAGAACTTTATAGTGTTGATAATATCAAACAGTATCTAGCGATGCGAAACCTCATGGATGAGATTAGAAGTTCAGGTGAAATGACAAAAGGTCCAGCTCCTTTTGGTGCTAAAGATGCACATCAGTTTGCAAATCAGTTAAATGCATTTTTGACTAAATATAATAAATAGTTATATATTTAAGCTATTTAACTATAAATATTTCCTATAATTACAATAGTAATAAAAGGGATAAAAATGTATAAAAAACTACTACTCGTTGTAATTCTATTTTTCACATATCCGCTATTTTCCTACGAAGGACATCAAAAATGGATTGGTGTTTACTCTCAAGGAGTTTCCTATACTGACCAAAAAATCATCAAAGATTTGAGTTGGGATAATGTAAGTGATGGGATTCAAAAAGCTTGGAAAGAGGGGTATGATGTTACTCGGATAAAATATGGCAATGGAAAATGGGTAGCTGTTCTTTCTAAAGGGACAGGCTTTACAAGCCAAGCGTTTGATAGAAGAGATCGCTTGAGGGACTTTATGTATATTCTTAACCTTCGTTGGAAAGAGGGATATAGACTTATTGATATAGAGTATGGTCTTGGAAAATGGGTAGGAATTTATGCAAAAGGTACTCCGTATGTTTCACAATCTTGTCAAAGTGCTAAAGGTTTGAGTAATTTTCAATATCTTGTAAAAGAGCAATGGAAAAAGGGATTTAAGCTCATCGATATAGAGCGAGGTGGAAATAAATGGGTAGGGCTTTTTGTAAAAGGTTCAGGGTTGAGTGATCAATATTATCGAGTACGAACGGCATGGTCAAAGAGTAAGCGTAGTATCAAAGATAGTTGGAAAAAAGAGTATGACTTGGTTTCATTGGAGTATGGACTAGGGCAGTGGTTGAGTGTTTTTTCTAAAAATTCAGGATATAAGAATCAATCTCTATCAGTTCGAAATGATTGGGATGAGTTTTTAAAAGCATTTGAGAAACAGAAAAAAGCAGGGTTTTTCTTGACAGATCTTGCTTATGGATGGTAAAAGGAGAATATCATGAGTATCAAAAAAAGATGGGTAACAGTTTGTTTAGGTGTAGGTGTCTCGTTGCTATATCCAACTATAGCATCAGCTGAACATATTTGGGTAGGTATCATGGCTAAAGGAGCGGGGTTTTCTACTCAAGGTTACGAGAGTCAAAAATATCTAGGAGATATTGCTCAGACGATTAAAAAGCGATGGAAAAATGGATATAAAGTTGTTGATCTTGAGTATGGTTATCATCGTTGGGTTGGAGTTTTTGCAAAAGGAACAGGTTATACGGAGCAAGGGTATGCAAGCAATAGAGATTATGATAAGTTTTTTACTATTGTTAAAAAGCGACGAGCACTTGGTTTTGACTTGATAGATGTTGAGTATGGCAATTCAAAGTGGGTTGGAGTTTTTTCAAAAGGTACAGGTTTTACTTCAAATATCGTAGGGAATGTTGAGACCATTGCTGATATGAGAAAAATGATCAATTCTCAGTGGAAAAAAGGATACTTTATCACAGATATTGAGTATGGTGCTGGTGAGTGGGTAGTAGTTTTCTCTAAAGGGACAAAGTATACCGATCAAGCTACGAGCATTACCGATGAGTGGGATCAGTTTCAGTTGATCATAAAAGAGCGATGGAAAAATGGTTATCATTTGACAAAGCTAGAGTATGGATTTGGCTATTGGATTGGTGTTTTTTCAAAAGGGACAGGATATACAGA
>DQTU01000026.1 GCA_015662615.1 Campylobacterales bacterium
ACGGCATTCATATGCTCTTTGTATTCGTCTATTTTGCCATGTTCAACTACAACACTTGCAAGTACAATTTTTCCAACTTCCATAAGAAATGAGGTGAGTGATAAGATATCAAGCATCTCTTTTTTGCCTTTGAGCCATTTTACTACAAAAGCATTTTGTTGTTCAGAGATTGACGCAAAGTCTCTTGTATCGATGCCATAAGGCTCAAGATTTAAATCAGGTTTTTTCTGTAAAAATGATGAAAATGCAAAACCTTTTACGGTATCCATTCCAAAAATAGAAACTGCTTGTGTGATGCCTTTTATCTCTCTGCTAAATCCATAAAGAGGGCTATTTGCCGCTTTAAGAATATTTGCAGTTGTCATTGGATCATTTTGAACCACTTTTGCCAAATCTCCAATTGAACCATTTACATCATTGCAAACTGCCATTACTTTAGTCACGGTATCGTCAAGTGGTGGAAATGCTTTTACTTTTTCGAGTATAGATTCTGTTGTCATGTGTAGCCTTTATGGTGTTTAATTTCGTGTTACTCACAATATCGGCATGTTTGGAAATTATTTTATAGGGTTGTTGTAAATTCTACAATTATAGGTTTATGGTCGGAGGTTTTTATCTGGTGTAAGATTTCAGATTTGATGGGTTTGAGACCTTTATAGAAGAGATGGTCTAGTGGATGGGCGAGATATGATTTTTTATGATGGTCTATTTCAAAGCTGACTTGATCAAGTCCTAAAGTATCTGTCATACTCTTTAAAAGATGCATTCGTTTACTACTCCAAGTATTAAAATCCCCAGTAAGAATGAGTATATCTTGATCTGCACAAAGTTTTTCAAGTTGTCTGATTTGAGAGAGGTATTTTTTGTTTTTCACGAAATTTATCATGTGTGTATTTATGAGGGTTAATTTTTGACCATCTTCGAGATTGTATTGTGTAAAAAAGCTAATTTTTGGAGTTTTGATAAGAGGTTCTACATGCTTAGAAAATATAGGGTTAAACTCTTCTATATCACAAGTTGAAGCATTTATAAGCCCAGAATCTTCCTTTTGCATCTCTATGTTTGAGAAAAACCCATAACCATACTCTTTTCGGCTGTCTAGGATACTTCTTTTACTTTTGGTTTTATACTCTTGAAAAGCAATAAAGTCAGGGGTATAGAGATGTAGTATCTGTCCAAAATCATGAAGCCATTGGAAGTTGTGGTTATTTTTATGTACATTCCAGTTTAGAAGTGTAAATTTATCTGATTTTAGATGTTTGTTTTCTATCTTTTTTATGCAGACAGAGTGATTTTTCTGGTCAATATGCCATGGAAGAAGTTTTCTATACATCTATACCTCCTAAAGTGCAGGTGACAACATCTTGAAAAAGTTCTCAAAAACGATACGAATTTTTCCAGCAGGTTTAAGACCTACATCACAGTCTCTAAAAAGTGTTTCTATCCACTTTTCTACCTCTATTATATCTTCTTTGCTATATAGAAAACTCATGACCTCAAAGTTATAAAAGAAACTTCGAGCATCAAAGTTTGAACTTCCTATCATAGCAATTTCGTCATCGATGAGCATTGCTTTGGCATGGAGCATATTGGTTTTATAAAAGAGTATCTCAATTTCTTCTTTTTGCAAATCTCGTAAAAACCCGCTTCTGCTGATATCGGCAAGGGTTTGGTCAGAAGTTTTTGGTAAAATAAGCTTGATATCAACACCTCGATGTTTGGCAATGATGAGTGCATCCATAAGGGCTCCATCGGGTACGAAGTAGGGTGTAACAATCCAAACTCTAGATTGTGCTAAAAATAGCGCATACAAAATGGACTCATAAAGCGCGTCATTGTTAACATCAGGACCAGAAGGTACGACTTGGATAATGCTTTTAGTTTTGAAGACCTCTTTTTTTTCAGGCTCTATTATGGTAAGTTCTTCTTCTGTTTGTGACTCCCAATCATATTTAAAGATCTCAGCATAGTGAAGTGTTGCCGTGCCGTTGATGATAAACGAAAGGTCTCTCCACGTTGCATTATTTGTATCAGCGGATAAATACTCTTTGGAGAGATTGGTTCCTCCACTTATAGCCGTAAAATTATCTATGATAATCATTTTTCTATGATTTCGAAAATTAAGCCTGTTTTTAATCGGGTGTTTTAACACAGACATAAAAAACTTGTATTCGCCTCCTTCCTTCTTCAACGCTTTTAAGGTTTTAGGAAAAAGTTCCAGAGAAAGTGAGCCAAAAGCATCAAAGAGTAATTTTACTTCAACCCCTTCTTTGGCTTTTTGTGTCAAAATCTCCAAAAGCTTTTGGGTAATAGCATCATTGCCAAATATATAAGTAGAAATATAGATACATTTTTGAGCATTCTGAAGTGCATTAATAATTTTTTCATAAGCATCTACACTATTTTTACAGAGATAAAATTCATTTGTATTTGTTGCTCCTGTAATATTTGAGCGTCTTAAAAATCGTTCTATCGGTATATCTAATCCATTATCAATTTCATAAATTTTCTGAAGTTCTACCTTCTTCTTTTTTGAAACACTTTTTGTGATTTTTCGTCCGTTAAAGATGAGATATATAAGTACCCCTATATAAGGTATAGCGATGATAACAACTGTCCAAGCTATCATGTGAGAGGGTTTTTTTCTAGAAAATAGCATATGAGCAATGGTAAAAAATGCCAAGAAAAATGTGATGATAGTAACAATGTGAAGTGTGGCATACACGATAATCATATCTAAGTTCATCTCTTATCCTTATAGCCTAGACTACTTTTTAATATCCTTGGTGATGAGGTCATTATGGATTTTTTGTACAGTTTCTTTTAAAGTTTTTATATGATTTTGACAAAGACCAAATACAGTTTCTGCATTTAAATCAAAATAGTGATGAGAGAGTATATCTCGAATACCAGCTATTTTTCTCCATGATACTTTTGGATAATTTTGCAAAAGTGTTTTATCGGTAATTCTATCTATCTGTTTTACAGCCTCACCAGTGGCAATAAGAAGCATACAAATACTATCTAATAAAATCTGACCCTCTTCATCATCCAAAAAATCATCAGCA
>DQTU01000173.1 GCA_015662615.1 Campylobacterales bacterium
AACATATATTTCATAATCTGTATTTAAAATTAGCTATAATCTATAGATAGACTCAAGCCTGTTTAAAAGCGGAAGATAGAGCATCTCCACTTCGCTGATCTCTATATGACTTTGGTTAGAAAAGAAAAAGTGGCTGTTACGATTACGGCGGGTTCGGATAATAATATAAAACATCTCTGAAATCAATGCTGAATCTTTTGGATCAACCGATACCTTTTCAAAAAGTTCTGTTTCGGCTCTTTTTAATGCAGTAGATACGGTGCCTGTATTTATCTCTTCTATATACTCTATCTGCAATAATTCAAGCATTGTTTTAAGCCATGGATTGGTGAAAGCTGTAACTTTATCATCATATTCACCGTGGGCTCTTTTTTTGATAAAAGCAACTTCATGCTTAAGTAAACAAGCCTTTAATAAAATCTCTGCTGATAAAGAGATATTACGCCAAAAATCAACGGCTTCAAAAGGGGTGCAATCACTATGATGTCAACACTCGCGGGGCAACTCCTTTGTCTGTTTAAAGCTTGAATCAAAAGACTTTGGGGCAAAAAGTGACTGGGTAAGACAGTTTACTAGTTGTTCATTAAAATGAAAGATAAAAAAATGAGCATAGAGTCTATATCTTACCTCAATACTACATTTTACAGCATCAAGGTAAGCGTGAAAAGATATTGAAGACTTTTAGAAATCACCCTTAGCAGCCATATCCATAGCTCTATAAACCGTATCTCTAACATTTTCAGCCATTTTTAGCATCTTAGGAGAGAGTGGCTTACCACCGTGTATCATAAGTCCCATATCCATCGTATGTAACCATCTGTCACCATTATCATCTTCTTGCAACATAATTCTACAAGGCATAAAAGCACCAAATGCCATAGAAAAATCTAAAAATGTCTGAGCAATTGGACGACTACACAAAGAGAATGTTCTTGCATATTTTGTTGGTTTACCACTGCTATCTATCGGATCTCCGTTAAATATAGTTACATCACCAACTAATGCCATATTACCTTCACTTGCAATATTTTCGATAGAATCTCTAATATCTTCATTGCTTACATCATTTTCAACTTTTACCCATCTTGACATGGCATCTGCAGACCTTCCAGTCTCCAATACCTTACCAAACATATCCATGTAAAGTCCCATGGCTTTTGAATCCAAAGAAGAGACCGAACCCCCAAACTTAACCGCTGCAAAAAGCATAGCACCTACAGCAATCAACCCAATAAACGTAAATACACCTTTTAAAAAACCCATTTTAATATCCTTTTATTTTCATAAAGTATTAACTTAACTTTCGCACCTAAACCCAAGCATTTTTTGAGTGACATCCTGCAATACAGCGATAATGCTCACTAAATCCTCCCAAATCATGAAGTAGAAAAACCATTCATAACCCAAAGCGTCGTATAATATGGCATTTAAAACGAAAAAGCCATACCTAATTCTTTCACCCATTGGGTGCAGCTTTTTCAATTATGACAGGATGGATTATGACACAAAATATTTTAAATTTCAATTTATCATCAACAGACGAAAAACTTACTCCAAGAGCGGGCACAATAATTTTAGGGGAATATCTAAAAGGTTTGGGATTAGAGAGTCTCAGCAACTCCAATCTTCCTTTATCCAACAGCAACAATGCATATGATCCGTTCATTTGTATATCCGCTTATTTTAATGCTTCATAGTGGAGGCAGAGTACTTGAGGATATAAGAGATATCAGATGTGATGAAGCACTTAAAAAAACTTTGAAACTAGATTCAGTACCAACACCGTCAGGGATAATCAAATGGCTTAAAAGAACAGGATTACTTGGAATATTTGGTTAATAAAAGTTTAATCAAGAGATATATTAAAAAGATAGATGATGATG
>DQTU01000137.1 GCA_015662615.1 Campylobacterales bacterium
GTCACACGGTAAGCTCTACCCTCTTTGGCTTTACAACCAGAGATAATTGACTTTAGAGAGTTTATCATCTTTCCATCTTTACCGATGAGCTTTCCCGTGTCACTTTTATCTACTCTTACGGTAATTTCAGAAAACCCTTCATCAATATCTTCACGAGAGACACTAACATCTTCTGGTTTATCTGCGATTAGTTTTGCAAATTCAAGTATAAACTTATCAGCCATTACTTACCTGTAATTCTCTTTACACGATCGCTCATTTTAGCACCAACACTTGTCCAGTACGCCAATCTCTCTTCGTCAAATTTTATAACCTCAGGCTCTGTCATCGGGTTATAATAACCAATTGACTCAATCCAACCACTATCTCTTCTTTTTCTGCTATCTGTTACTACGATTCTATAAAAAGGTTTTTTCTTTCTACCCATTCTTGTTAATCTTACTACTGTTGCCATTTATTCTCCTACTTTACATTTTTTATTATACGCAAAAGGAACTCGTCCCTTTTACTACGCTAACGCTGAGTTCTCTTCAGCAGAGAGCTCACGTGCAGATAAACCGCACTTAATTTTACCTTACGGCTTAGCAATTATGACAATTATCATAATTGCTAAGCCGTATTTCCTATCTTGGTATCTGCATCCTATCTTGTTGTGACATAAGGTTTTGCAAATCTTTCATGCCGTTTTTGCCTGAAAACTTTTTTGCCATTTTTGCTGCATTTTTAAACTGCTTTAAAAAACGGTTTACTTCAAGTTGTGACAATCCTGAACCATTTGCAATCCTCTTTTTACGAGCATTATTCAAAAGATCAGGTTTTTCTCGCTCTTTTTTTGTCATCGAACTTATCATGGCTTTTATTTTATTGATATCAGAGTTATTCTCTAAATCCATATCTCTTAACTTACCAGCCATGCCTGACATGCCTGGAATCATACCAACAAGTGACTTTAAGTTTCCAAGTTTTTTCATACTCTCCATCTGATCTAAAAAGTCATTGAAGTTAAATTGACCTTTTTTAATCTTTGATGTAAGTTTTCGTGCCTGTTTTTCATCTATAATACCAGCTGTTTTTTCAGCCAATGAGATGAGATCACCCTCGCCCATCAGACGTTTTACAATCCTATCTGGTAAAAACGGTTCTAAATCTCCAACTTTCTCACCCATACCGATAAATCGAAGTGGGATAGAGAGCTGTTTAGCAATTCCTAAAGCAACACCACCCTTTGAATCACCATCGTATTTTGTTAAGATTACACCGCTCACAGCCATCAACTCATTAAAAGTTCCAGCACTTCTAACAGAATCTTGACCCGTCATGGAGTCCGCTACATAAAAAACTTCATCAGGAGTCAAAGCTTTTTTAATATCACTAAGCTCTTCCATAAGCTCTTCATCGATAGCCAAACGACCTGCTGTATCTACTAATAGAGCATCATAAAGACCATCTTGGGCTCTTTTTAAAGCATTTTTTGCAATTTTAATAGGATTTTTTTCACTAACATCAAAAAAGAGATCAATCTCATTTTGAGTACAAAGCTGTTTTAGTTGCTCTACCGCTGCAAGTCTTTGAAGATCACATGCCGCAACTAAAACTTTTTTCTTTTTACTCTTTAAGTAGTGGGCAAGTTTTACAGTCGTAGTTGTTTTACCAGAACCTTGAAGTCCACACATAAGTGCAATGGTTGGAGGTTTTGAAGCAAAAACAAACCCTTGATTTCCTGCTGTTGTGAGGATATCTGTCAAGTTACCTTTTAGAGATTTTAAAAAACTCTCTTTTCCAATACCTGCTTGTTTTGTCTCTAACTCAATCGTTTTAATTAAGTCTTTGACCACTTTATGATGTACATCCGCTTTTAGAAGTGATTTTTTAAGTGTATCTAGTGCTCTTTTGAGTGATTTTTCATCATCTGCAAATCGTACTTTGCTTATTGCTGTCTTAAATGAGTCGGTTAACACTTCAAACACTTGTTTTCTCCTGTATATCATAATTTTGTGGTCTAAAAAAGTTGGGTATATTATCTAAATAATACTTTAAATTTTATA
>DQTU01000054.1 GCA_015662615.1 Campylobacterales bacterium
ACCATCACCCATCCCGATACCCAAATCTGCAGCTTTCAATGCAGGAACATCATTGACTCCATCCCCTGTTACAACAACAACTTCCCCCATCTTTTGGAGTGTTTTAACGATACGGTATTTATGCTCTGGGAGTACTCGTGCTAAGACAGTCACTTTAGGAAGCAACCTTTAAGTGTCTCATCATCCAACTTATCCAAATCTCTACCATTGAGAACTTCATCGCCCTCTTTAAAAATATTAACTGATTTGGCAATGGCTGTCGCAGTTAGGGCATTGTCTCCTGTGATCATTATGATTCTAAGCCCAGCTTTTTTCGCTGTTTTCACGGCTTCTAAAACACCCTCTTTGGGAGGATCTAAAAACCCAACAAGTCCAACAAGCTCTATCTCCCACTCTTCGATATTATCACTTTCAAGTGCAAGTGCTGTGTCTAATGGATCTCCTTTACCATCAATCGATTCATTTGCAAGTGCAGATATGGTCTTGCTAAAATTATCATTGAGTGAGAGCAGCTCTTCCACATGAAGTTTTCCCCGAGTAATAGTTCCCGTTTTATCCGATGCGATCACCGTCGCACTTCCTAAAGTCTCAACAGAAGGCAAATGGCGAATATAGAATTTTTTACGACTCAGTGTCATGACACCAATGGTCAATACCAATGTCACAACAATTGGCAATCCCTCAGGTACAGCAGAGACTAGCTCGGCGATGACCAAATAGATAATTTCAGCATTTTCTCTTCCCTGCCAAAAAGCTAAAATTGCTGTTATACCTTCATGAATATTACCCATAAGAAGAGAAAGGGAAGCAGCAATAAGCAATATATAAACCAAAGGACTTTTAAACTGTTCTAAGAATAATTTGAAAAGATTATGCTGTTTTTCTTGAAGAATATTTAAACCATAATGAGAAAGAAGTTCTTTGGCTTTTTGATGACTATAACCCTCTTTTGAAACCTCCATCTCTTTAGAAAGTGCTTCAACACTCTGTGCATGTGGAAATTTAGGGATAGTCATCGTTATCCTTTTGTATATAAGCCCTACTTTATAAAATAATTACCATCAAAACTTACAAGTGAATATTTTGTCTCACGCCCTAGACTCTCTGCTAAACCATCAAGCGATAAAAACGAGAGTGAATCCGCACCGATAAGATCTCTTATCTCATCCTCGCTCATGTTTGCACTAATAAGCTCTTCATAACTAGGCGTATCGATACCATAACGGCATGGATGTTTGATAGGAGGAGAAGCTAACTTAAAATGAACCTCTGTTGCCCCAGCATTTTTGAGCATTTTAACAATTTGTCGAGAGGTTGTACCACGCACTAGCGAATCATCTATGATGACAACTCTTTTCCCTTCTATAATTTTTCTAATTGGAGAAAGTTTGAGTTTTACCTTCAAATCTCTCATCTCTTGTATCGGCTCAATAAATGTTCTACCGACATAGTGATTTCTTACGATTGCATTTTCAAAAGGAATTCCACTTTGCTTCGCATAACCTAAAGCTGCTGCCACACCACTATCTGGTACTGGCAGTACAATATCCGCATCAACTGGATTTTCAATAGCAAGTCGTCTTCCCATCTCCATGCGTTTTTCATAAACATTTTTACCACAAATTACACTATCAGGTCTTGCAAAATATATATACTCAAATGCACATGGTCTAGGTTCTGACTCATAAAGCTGAACTGATTTTGGCTCTTTTCCCTTTTCAAGGATTATCATTTCCCCTGGTTTAACATCTCGCACAAATTCAGCGCCTACAAGGTCAAAGGCACATGTTTCACTTGATACGATATATCCACCATTTTTAAACTTTCCAAGTGAAAAAGGACGCACACCATAACGATCACGAATTGCAAACATCTTTTTACGACTCTGAATTAAAAGGCAATAAGCACCTTTAATTTGATCAACAGCTTCGACAATACGATCTTGCAAACTATCTTTCTGGCTTCTAGCGATAAGATGGATGATGTTTTCCGTATCCATGTAAGATTGAAAAATTGCACCCTCATCTATCAAGCGTTCTCGTACTTCATCTTTGTTTGTCAAGTTTCCATTATGTACTACAGAAATTTCACCAAGCTTATACTTTGCAACAATTGGCTGAGCATCCAAAACAGAAGAACTTCCGGCAGTTGAGTAACG
The DNA here is from genome assembly GCA_015662615.1 of Campylobacterales bacterium. Lineage (GTDB taxonomy): Bacteria > Campylobacterota > Campylobacteria > Campylobacterales > QNZT01 > SZUA-1433. The sequence continues at coordinate 2,159 of DQTU01000054.1, forward strand.
GTTATGACCTACTGCCATAGAACCTTTTAAAAACTCAAATGTCCCCTCATGTGCATAAACATCAGTAACCAAACCTCTTCTTTTTTTCGTGTAAATTCGCTCACCATCACTTGAGCTTATTCCCGTTGCTTCTTGTCCACGATGCTGCATCGCAAAAAGCGCATAATAAGCTACTTTTGAAGCATTTGGTATGTTAAAAACGCCAACTATTGCACACATATATTGTCCTAAATTCCCAAACAGTCTGTTATATTATAAAGACCATTTTCTTGATTTACTATCCATTTTGAAGCTTTGATAGCCCCTTTTGCGAAAGTATCACGACTCGTTGCTGTATGATTTAACTCAATGTACTCGCCATCATTGTAAAATCCAACGGTATGACGACCAACAATGTCTCCACCACGGAGTGACATGACAGCTATCTCATCTTTTGTTCGCTCACCAATATTTCCATCTCTTCCACTCACACGAACTTTATCAAGATCTAACCCTCTTGCATCTGCTACATGTTCAGCAAGAGTAAGTGCTGTTCCACTTGGTGCGTCTTTTTTGTACCTATGATGTTGCTCAACGATTTCTGCATCAAAATCCGCTAACGCTCGTGAAGCCATATGTGCTAATTTATTTAAAATTGCAACACCCAATGACATGTTTGTAGCATAAAGAATAGGCATATATTTTGAAGCTTCTTCTAAAAGATTGAGTTGATGTTTGCTCATGCCAGTTGTTCCGATAACCAATGGCGTGGGACTCTTTATCGCCTCTTCTAACAAACTCTCTGTGCCATTTGGCAAAGTAAAGTCAATAATTACATCAGAATTTTCTAAAAGAGTTTTTACATCATTTGTTATCAATAAATCATTATCAACCGCATATTTAAACTCATCAATAGCATGAAGCGTAGTTGCAACTGCTTTATCATCATCTTTTAAATTTTTAACAAGTAACTCGCCTACTCGACCAGTTGAACCATGAATTCCTACTTTTATCATCTGCTTATTTCCTTAAAAAATTTAATGTTCTCTAGCAATAGCTTGAAGTGCTGCTGTTGCACCATCTGAAGCTGCACATACCACTTGTTTTGGAGCAAGTATGCGAATATCTCCAGCAGCAAACAGACCTTCAACTGAAGTCTTCATGCTCAAATCAACAATCACTTCTCCATACTCATTCAATTCACACAAAGTACTACCATCTTCTTGCATAAGTACCTCATTGTTCACATTCATGCCAACAAATGTAAAAATTCCAGGAACGGGAAGATCTCTCTCTTTTCCCTCTTTATTAACAGTCAACACTCCAGAAACACCCATCGCATCACCATAAACTTTTTTGATACTGGAGTTTAGTACGAGTTCAATATTTTCTTTGTTTTTAAGACGCTCTACTGTATTTGGAGAGGCACGAAACTCTTCTCTTCTGTGTATTAGATAAACTTTTGAACAAATGTTTGCTAAGTAAAGAGCCTCTTCAAGTGCTGTATCACCACCACCTAAAACTGCTACCTCTTTATCTTTATAGAAAAATCCATCGCATGTCGCACAAGTGCTTACACCTTTTCCAAAAAACTCATCTTCACCTTCAAAACCAGCTCTCTTTGGTGTACTTCCCGTACAGATAAGAACATTTTTTGCCGTTTCCTCTTTTCCACCTGCAAGAATAACTTTAAAATTATCCCCATCTTTTTCAACTCTTGTGACTTGAATCATCTCATGTTTGAGACCAAATCGCATACATTGCTCAGGCCATGGCTCCATAAGCTCCATACCCGTAACGACTTCTTTAATCCCCGGATAATTTTCAACTTCACTACTGTTCATAATCTGTCCACCAGGCAAGCCCATCTCAAACATGACAACATCTTTAAGTCCGCCACGCGTTGCATAAAGTCCTGCTGTTAAACCTGCTGGTCCCCCACCAATAATTGCTAAATCTAACATATATTTCCCCTTATTCTATAATTTCAATTCTAGTATTTTGTTTGTATTTTAATTTTTTCTGTTTTACGATTTCAAATACACATGGAACATCGTAAATATTAAACTTTTGGATAAACTTCAGTAGCGTGTTCATGCCACTTGTGATGTATATAATACTCTCTTCTTCTTTAAATCTTTTTTGATATAGATCAATTGCCAATATCTTATTATCATCTTTGATTTTTGTTACAATATCTTCAACTTTTTGCATATTAGAACTATAAACTAAAATAGTATATTTTTCATCTTTTGGTGTAAAAAGTTCACTTTTTTGATAAAAGGTAGTTTGCGAGAAATCAAAAAATTTATATTTGGAAAATTCATAATTATAATAGGCAAAAGCACCAGCGACCATCGCGGCACCAAAAAAAGAGGCAAGCATAGAGGTGAGGGAGAAAGCTCCCTCTCGTTTGTTTCTACTCAACTATTTACTAAAGAAATGAGTCAATTTTGTCAGCAAGTACTTGTTTACCAGCAGCGCCTACCATTGTGTCTACCATCTCACCGTCTTTGAAAACTAAAAGTGTTGGAATAGATCTAATTCCATATTTGATTGCGATATCTTGCTCTTCGTCAGTATTAACTTTTGCAATTGTCGCTTTTCCGTCGAAATCTTCTGCTAACTCTTCGATTACTGGAGCGATCATTCTACACGGTCCACACCATGGAGCCCAGAAGTCTACTAAAGTAACACCTTTAGCAATTGTGTCAGCAAAGTTATCGTTTGTTAATTCTACATATTTTCCCATATTTATTTCCTATTAATTTAAATTGTATTATCCATCGGATTAATACGCGCATATTATACAATTTTAATCTTACATTAAAGTTAATATCTAAATCTAAGGTAGTATGGATAATTAAATATAAAATATTTTTACAATTTATTAATAAAAGTAAAACTATCTTTTTATTTTTTTGTGTTAAAATCTACAAAAACGAGGAGAAATCATGGGATTTATAATGAATCTATTACCAATGAATGTCTTTCCCCTAATTCTTGTAGTTCTTTATGAAAACGCACACCTTGCAAAAAAATACATCAACATGGATATCACAACCGTCATAAGTGAATATAAGTTTCTCTATATGGTGGCCGCACTGCTTCTGTTTACACTCTCTTATGAGATGGTAAAAGCTGCGATGTTTGCTCCAAAAGGTTCTGGCACATGGGTTGATTTTATCATGTCATTTCTACTATTTATGGGAATTATTCTCTACATCATGCATGTGATTATGCGACTTGATGAAAGACCTTCACTATTGATTTTACTTGTAGCAGAAGCACAATTGCTTGATGTTATGGTTGGTTTTTATCTCGCTATCACAAATGCAAGACGGGATTTTAATACGGGAGGATAGCACCAAATTTTTTAGCAATTTCCGGCTGGGTTCGATCCCAGCTGACAAACTCTTTTTTTAAAACATTTCGATAGAAGTTATCTAAAATCTTTCTATCTTTAGGACACCTCTAAAAACCCCTGATACTCATAGCTTTATGAGGATGAGCATATGCAAGGCAGACTGACACAGGACTAACTGGTTAATTCAAGGAAGTCTA
>DQTU01000094.1 GCA_015662615.1 Campylobacterales bacterium
ATCCACGAGTTCTGTTAAAGTCTAACATGTAATTTGACAAAGCCCTTTCAAGTCTAGCTCCATCATTTTTAAGAACTGAAAAACGACTTTTTGAAAGTTTCACACCTCGTTCAAAATCAATCCACTCTTGATTGGCATCTAAATCCCAATGCTCTTTGGGTTCAAAATCAAATGTAGGAATATCAAGAACTTTTTTCAGCTCTAAATTATCCTCTTCATCTGCTCCCTCTGGTACACTATCATCAGGAATATTTGGAACGCCCATAGCAATTGAAGTGAGTTTTTCTTCAATCTCTCTTACTACTTCCTGTGCTAGTGAAATCTTCTGTTTATTAACATTTAGCTCTGCTTTTAAAGAAGCGATATCTTTTCCCTCTTTTTGATAGACGGGAAATAGTTTGCTTTTTGTATTTTGTTCTGCTTGTAAAGTTTCAAGAGTCACTTTTTTCTCTTTTAACTCTAGTGAAAGTTCTTTTAGTTTTGCTAAAAGTGATTCATCGATTTTCTTCTTTTGAAGTTTGTTTGCAATTTCATCAAAACTGTTTTGTAATGCTTTTATGTCAATCATCTATATATTCCTACATGCTCTCTAACTTTTTCCATTTTCTCACAAGCAAGTATACTTGCTTTTTTTGCGCCCTCATTTAAGATATCCATCACTTCATCTGTGTGCTCTTGAAAATAAGCTCTACGAGTTCGTGCCTCTTCAAAATAGTCCCAAATCTTCTCTTTGAGTGTCATCTTAAAGTGCCCATGCCCTTCGCCGCCTCTTTTATATCTGGCTTTTAAATCTTCTAATTCATTATCATCCATAAAAAGTGTGCTGAGTGCAAAGACATTACAATCTTTATACTCTTTTGCTTCTTCCATCGCAACACTTTCAGTCACAATCTTTCCTATCTGTTTTTTAAGTGCCTTTTCTGTCATAAAGATATCAATTGTATTGCCATAGCTTTTACTCATCTTAGCACCATCGATTCCAGGAACTGATGCGACACTCTCATCTACTTTAAATTCTGGTAAAGTAAATATCTCTCCATGGTCATTGTTAAATTTGATGGCGATATCTCTTGTAATCTCTACATGTTGTATCTGATCTTTTCCAACAGGCACAATTTGCGCATCGTAAAGCAGTATATCAGCAGCCATGAGCACTGGATATGAGAATAGAGCATGATTTGCAAGGATCCCTTTGGCAACTTTATCTTTGTAGCTATGAGCACGCTCTAGTAGTCCCATAGGAGTATAGGCTGAAAGTATCCAGTAGAGTTCAAGAACCTCTTTTACATCTGATTGTACCCACATAGTAGTTTTACTTGGATCTATCCCAAGACTAAGGTAAGAGATCGCTACATCCATAGTGTTCTCTCTTAGTGCTTTTGGGTCTTTTAGTGATGTAAGTGCATGGTAATCAGCAATAAACATAAAAAGTTCATTTTCTTCTTGAAGCCCTACCATCTGTTTAATGGATCCAAAGTAGTTTGCGATGTGAAGTGTGCCAGAGGGTTGAATACCAGTAAATACTCTCATGTGTTCAATTTATCCTTAATATATAATCGCATGAGTATATCAAAATAATTTATTTTTTTGATGTTTTATCTTCTGCATGGGTAAAAAGATGTTTCAAAAAGTAAAGAAAAGTATATTTATTTAAAATCTTTAGACAAAAGTAAAGTTTTATTGTCAAGTTTTGTGAAAGTTGACCGAATTACTTAGTAGAGAATAAGCAATATAGGAGACAGACAGATGAGAAAAAAACTTTCACTTTTGACTATGAAGACACTTTTTGGTTTAACACTACTTGACCAAAGTGCATCGGCTTTAACACTAAACGGTAAAAAAGTTAATTTTTCTACGCTTGAAGAGAAAAAAACTATTAAAACTAGAGCATTGGTAAGTGGCTATAAAACTATTATCGTAAAGTTTGATACACCTTTGAGCCAAGAAGCAAAAGAGAATATTTACGCTAAGGGTGTAAGTTCTATTGTTTATGCTGGTGATTTGAGCTACTATTTTTATGCAAAATCATCTGTTTTAGATAATATGAGTTTTGATATATCTAGTTTTGTGGGAAAGAGTGACATGACAAGTGAATATCGTATGAAGGAAGAGGGTGGTCTTTCTACTTTAAACATGGGTGCTTATCAAAATTTTAACATACTTTTTTTATCAGAGTTGTCATTTTATGAAGTTGCACAATATCTTGAAGATAATGGAGTTGAGGCAACGGTTATAAAAGCTTTCCCTGAACTTAGAGAAGCACAAATTGAAGTAGCTTCATATGATATAGAAAAATTGAAAAATTTACCTCTTATTCAGTACATGGATAGAAACCAAAAAATGAAAACAGTTCATGGCGAAAAAGTAGAAAGAAATGCGGTTACTGCAAAAAATATCAGTGTTTCAAAACTTTGGAGTGGAACTTATAATTTAAATGGTGAAAACATGAGTGTTGGTGTTGTTGATGGTGGCGTTGTTAGAAGCACACATCAAGAGTTTACATTAAATGGTGTGACTCGTATTGTCAATAAGACTAATACTGATACAAACTTTCATGCCACGCATGTGGCTGGCACTATAGCCGCTGAAGGTGATAAAAGTTCTGCAAGAGGTATGGCAAATAAGGCAACAGTTTTTAGTTATGGGTTTTCAGATGTTGCTTTTGCAGAGGCATTTTTAAAACTCTATAGCTCTGATGGGGTTTTACTCTCAAATCACTCTTATGGATATAGTGACAAAATTAGACTTGGTGAATATGACAGCGATGCTGCTACGCAAGATAGAGCGGTAAGTAACAATCCATTTTTGAATGTATTTGAAGCGGCTGGAAATGATGGTGAAGTGAGTGGTTATGCTGATTACGGAATCATTAAGGGGCCTGGAAATTCAAAAAATATCTTTACGATTGGCGCTTTAAGTGTCACTTCTAGTAATGTAGCAAAGCTTAGTAGCACGGGACCTGTAAATGATGGAAGAATTAAACCTGATCTTTGTGTGAGAGGAGAGTATATAAACTCAACTACTGATGAATCAGATAGTGCCTATGCTACCATGAGTGGAACATCTATGGCAACTCCCGCTGCAACGGGAGCAGCAGCACTCATTATGCAACAGTACAAAAGAACTACTGGTGGATATGATATGAGACATGATATTTTAAAATCAATCATGGTTAATACTGCAGTTGATAAAGAAAATCCTGGGCCAGATTATAAAGTTGGATTTGGGATGATTGATGCTCGTGCTGCTGTTGATAGTGTAAAAACTATTGGTACTATTGGCGCTCTTGTTGGGATTGGTAGACTTACTCATGATGGGCAAAAAGTATATGATTTCACACATGATAGTGGACCATTTAAAACGACATTGAGCTGGGTAGATGTAGAAGCAAATCCATCAAGTTCGATAACGCTTGTAAATGATCTGGATATGATTCTTGTGAACAAAGATAGCGGAGCAAAATTTTATCCTTATACTCTGGATAAAAACGCTCCTAATGCATTAGCAAAAACTAATAAGGCAAACAGAGTAGATAATATAGAGCAAATTGAGGTTTCTAATTTGCCACAAGGTAATTATCAATTAATTATAAAAGGTTATAAAATTATCAGTAATTCACAAGAGTTTGCTTTGGCTTCAAATGTAGCAATATTTGGTTCAAATAGTATCGAAACTTTAAGACCAAGTCAGTTAAAAAACTTTGCAAAAACAATGCATGGTGGGATTTTATAGACTTTTTATAATCTTATAATCAATTTTAAAAATATTAGGATCAATAGGTTTTTTCTCAATTTGTATTACTTCAGTCTTTGAGTGAAATCCTAAAATTCTAATCTCCTGCTTTAAAACTAAATCTAATGTAACATGCTTTAAGTTTTGAAATTTTATACTCTTGTTTGTGATCAAATCTCTCTCATATATCCATGTCGGTGTAACATGTATGATCTTCTCTATAATTTGATTTTTTCTCATAAGTTTGGATTTTGTTTTTATATAGATAAGTTGTTCAGTCCCATAATCTCTAAAATAGACAGTTTTGATGCCACGCTCATTACCACTTATCGTATAGTTTATAACTCCCTCTTTGAAGTCTACATTTGCGATAAGTGTTGTAAAAAAAAGAAGTGAGATAAATATAATCTTAATCAAAACTTGCATCCTATCTGCTAATTATTTCTCTTAAGATTATAGCAAATAAAAATGACTTTATTTCAGAAAGGTAAAAAACTTTAGCAAAACTGTGCAAAAAAACTAAATTTTTTGCACAAGTGTAACATTTGGTAGGATTTTAGTCTATTTTAAGTACCGTCATAAAAGCCTCTTGCGGAAGTTGAACCTTTCCGATAGACTTCATCCTCTTTTTTCCAGCTTTCTGTTTTTCAAGAAGTTTTCTTTTTCTCGTGATATCTCCACCGTAACATTTTGCAGTAACATTTTTGCCCATAGACTTTACAGTTTCTCTAGAGATAACTTTGCTTCCGATACTTGCTTGTATGGCTACTTCAAAAAGTTGTCTTGGGACTATCTCTTTCATCGCTTTTACAAATTCACGACCTTTGCTTAGGGCTTTTGAGCTTGGTACGATGATGGAGAGTGCATCTACCACTTCTCCCGCAACTTTGATATCAAGCTTTACCAACTCGCCCTCTTTATAACCGATATGGTCATAATCAAAACTTGCATACCCTTTGGTGACTGATTTTAGTTTGTCATAAAAATCCATCACAATTTCATTCATCGGTATCTCATACTCTAGCAAAACTCTCTCAGGAGATAGATAATCCATCTTTGTCTGGATGCCTCTTTTGTCATTTACAAGGGTAATGACATTTCCAAGATATTCGTTTGGTGTTAAGATAGTGGCTTTTACATAAGGTTCTAAAATAGTATCCATTTTGTTCACCGGAGGAAGTTGGCTTGGGTTTTGTATCTCTATCTCACTTCCATCATTTAAAAGAACTTTGTAAGTAACCGTAGGAGCAGTAGCAATCAAATCAAGGTTAAACTCTCTTTCTAATCGCTCTTTGATAACCTCCATGTGAAGCATTCCTAAAAATCCAACACGAAACCCATAACCAAGAGCTGCTGAGGTTTCAGGCTCGTAAGAGATACTAGAATCATTGAGTTTTAGTTTATCCAATGCATCTCTCAAATCTTCAAATTTATCTGTCTCTATCGGATAAATCCCCGCAAAAACAAAAGCTTTTGCAGGCTCAAAACCGATGATTATGTCTGTTGTTGGATTTCTAAAATCAGTCAAAGTATCACCAACTTGAACATCTCCAACAGTCTTTATACCAAGAGAGACTATCCCAATTTCGCCAGATTTTAGACTTTTTGTAGGTACAGGTTTTATAGGGTGAGGATAGTTTAGTGTTAAAACTTCATGTCTTCTGTCTGTTCCCATGACAAGAACTTCTTGACCTTTTTTAATTTCGCCATCATAAACACGAACAAGTGCCAAAGCTCCAAGATAACTATCAAACCAACTATCATAGATTAATGCTTTTGTAGGTTTATTTTCATCTCCAGTTGGAGCTGGAATACGGTCGATAATCGCATCTAGTAGTTCAGTAATTCCGATACCACTTTTGGCACTCACTTCCAATGCATCTGTACAGTCAAGTCCGATAGTATGCTCTATCTCATCTTTAACACGGTCTGCATCTGCGGCTGGAAGGTCTATTTTATTTAAGACTGGAATTAATTCTAAATCATTATCAAGTGCGATATAAACATTTGCGATTGTCTGAGCTTCAACCCCTTGAGAAGCATCCACAATCAAAAGTGCACCCTC
>DQTU01000166.1 GCA_015662615.1 Campylobacterales bacterium
AAGCATGATCATGTACTCTCTGCTTGTTGGTTGTTCTATGGCAAAAAGTGGTGATAATATAGATATGAAAATTATTACACTAAATATCTTTTTCATTAAAAAACCCTATAAAATTTAAATTCTTTCATTTTTATATCGACAAGTTTAAAATATTATTTATACTTTGCTAGCGATAAAAGTAGAATTAATATTTTTTCTTTCAAAAAATAAAGATTTTTCATTAAAGGACGATAGTGCATTCATCAGATATGTAATGTATTATATTTATGCGCAGGAGAAAGTATGTTTAGTTTTATCAAGTGGTTTAGTACCCTTATAGAAAATGCAAAGAAAAAGAAGGGTTTATGGTTTACCCTCTTAACCACGGTATCATTGATGGGAATTTTTGCATCACTCTATTTTGTAAATTTTTTAGTTTCTGATGTTGCACAAAAGACTTATGAAAATCAGAAAAATCACTATGTATTAGGTTTTAAAAATAAAATTATTTCGCAAAATGAGTATACAGAAGCTGTTGCACTTTCTATATCAAAAAATAAAGATATTGCCAATGAGTTTTTCTCAAATGATGAGAATTCTACTAAAAATATTGATAAAAAAAGTAAAGCAATTGTAAATAAAATCAATAGTGCACTAGGTAAAAAAAGTCTCTCTATCTCTTATGAAGAGACAAGCAAAGCAGAGAAGATTATCGGTATTGATATTACAAAAAAGGGTGCTGTTTTTAAGAGTTCGGTTCCAATGCTTGATAAAAATGGAACGATTACAAATGTAGTGCTTACAAAAAATATAGATACTTTGGTTGAAAATTATCAAAAAGAGGATAAAGCATTTGCTTTTCTTTTGACAGAGAGTAGTAGCCATAAAATAGATAGAGCATTAAAAAAGAGTGTTTATGAAAGTTGTCATGATAAGTTTTATATCAAGAGTACTGCTTACGATAAAAGCTTTGTTGATCAGTTAAAAAGTGTTGATTTTGGTGGAAAACTTGAAGAGAATGGGTTTATAAAAGATAGTAAATATTTTTATGTATATCAAAAAGTATATGATATTGATGGAGATTATGCGGGGCTTGCTTTTGTGGCTGAGCAGGTCAAAGATGACAATAGTTTTGTAAACCTTGTAAAGAACTTGGTAAATTCTGTAACGATGGTAGCACTTGGGCTTATAGTTTCGATGTTGTTGTTTCTATTTTAAGGGTTAAAAAATGAAAAGATTAAAGATATTTAAAGCCTTTTTTGTACTTTGGTTATTTGTCTATTTTATTGCAGTATCCAATTTAGAGACCTTTAAACTCTATTTTTTATCTACCTTGACATTCAATATCGCCATTGTGGCACTACTTGCTATTGGCTCATTTATGCTTTTTAAAGCGGCAAAAGATTTGACGATGGTGGCCGGAACCTTTGGGGTTTTGATGTATAAAAAAGGGAACCTCTCTTTTTATCTAAAAGGAATCGAGAAGACATTTCCCTCAAATATCGCAAATAAAATAAAATCAAGAGCTGAGCAAGGAACCCTTCTTTTCACACAGCAAGAGTCAGAAGATATTTTGGCATGGCTAGAAGAGAAATACTCAAATCAAAATAAGTACAATAACTTTTTTATCGGTACGGTACTTATGATAGGATTGCTGGGTACTTTTGCAGGTTTATTAGGTTCTATTGCTAGTATGGGTTCTATTGTCGCTTCATTAGCTGGTTCCAAAGTGGATATTGGAAAAATCATGGCGGATTTTGCGATACCACTCTCTTCCATGGCGGTAGGTTTTGGTTCTTCACTTTTTGGAGTTATCTCAGCAATACTTCTTAGTATCAAAGGATACCTTTTAAATAAAGCCCAAGAGTCACTTTTAGCTGGGGTTGAAAACTGGTTGCAAGAGAAAACGGTTGAGAAAGTATCTAGTGAAAATAAAGCTGGGGCGATTGAGTCTTCTACTATGCTTGATAATCGTCAAAAATCATACATGGATGTTTTTGTTGAACAGATTGCCAGTTTAAGCCATGAGATGAGAGAAGTTTCAGCCGTCAATAGGCAGTTTCAATCTACTTTTATTGAGACGATGCGAGAGCTTAAAAACAATTCTCAACAAGAGCAAGAGTTTCTTTTTCAGATGAAAAACTCTTTAGTGGATATCGCAAAAAGTAGTGAGAAAAATAGTACATACTCAGCAAATAATCAAACAGCTCTTCAAGAGTTGTTAATGATGCAAAAGAGCCAAAATGAGCAGGTAAAGGAGCTCTCTTTTAAAAGTGTGCAAGAACAAGAAGCGATGCAAAGACGAGAAGATACTATTACCAACATGATAATCAAGCAAGAGCGAAAAGAGCAAGAGAATAAGATGAATATTTTTCACATGGCTGATTCGTTAGAGAACATGGATAAAAATCTAAAACAACGCTTGTTAAGATTGGAAATGCTTATGCAAAAAAAATCAAAAGATGAAAATAAACATACAAAGCTTGAAGATACCATTGATTTTATGAAGAAACATTTCTCTTCTGAGGAAAAAGTTTAGATGGCAAGAGCAAAAAAATGTGAGGTAGAGTTTAACCCATGGCCTCCATTTGTGGATGTGTTTTCATCGGTTATTCTTGTGTTACTCCTTTTTATACTCGTTACTATCGTCAATGTTGCTTATTACATGCAGTTCAATGCTAAGACAAATTCAGAGGCAACCACTAAGTCCCAAACAGATAGTTTACAGGCAGGGGCTGATGTTACAGATATGATTGCTTTAGCCAAAATTGAAAAACCTGCTCTTGATAGTGCTGGTAATGATGCTCTTTTTACCGGTGGAAAATCTGAGGGAAATGCAATTTCATCTAGTGACTCAAAAGAGAAACAACAAGAGCAAACCTCTGATAAAGGGAAAGGGCAACTGTTGATTGCTTATAATAGTAAAGAGATTTTCAATACCGCAAAAATAAAATCTGATATCAAAGCTTTTATAAAATCCCAAAAGAAGATAAATCCAAATGTAAAATTTGAGATATCAGTTGCCCAGCCTACGAAGGTATTGGGGCGAACGATACCAAAGCAGATTTCACTCGGTCGTGCACTCAATGTAAAAAACTTACTTAAAAAACAAGATGTAAAGCTGAGCAATATCACACTAAAAATGCAAAAAAATAGAGATGAAAAATATGATTATGGATATGTTAAAATTAAAGTTATCAAATAAATAGAGTAATTATTTAAGATATTACATAAATAGTCGATATTAGACCTAAGAATAATAGTTTAGGAATAGTAATGGCAGAAAATCAAGTATCACATGTAGCTTATGGCGATCAAAAAGTAACACTTGTAAGTGCACCAGAAAAAGATGTAAGTATCAGTGTATTTGCAAAACCAGGGGATAAAATCTCTTTTGAATTTGATATAAGTAAAGCAAACTTTAAAATGGTTGGTGGCGATGTAGTACTTCGTATGCCTGATGGGGGCGAAATTATTTTTGTCTCCATGGCGATTCTTGCTTTTGAAGATAACCCTCCTGTTATCATCCTTCCTTCTGGTCAAATACTAGAGCTCTCTGGTCTTTTGATGCAAGTGGACGAGGTTAAAGAGAGCCCTATTGACTCTATTATGACCGATGATATGATTGCTTTAGAAGCTAAATTAGATAAGGCTAAAGAGGATCTCAAAGAACAGAGTGAAGCGCTTAAAGAGAAGAGTGAAAGTCTCAAAGCAAAAGAGGCAGCTTTAAAAGATAAAGAGAAAGAGTTAGATAAGCAAGAACAACAACAAAGTGAAAATCAATCAGATTCTTTAGCAGAAGAGATGGCTGAAAAAATGAAGTTGATTGAGATTGATGAAGATGTTGACTTAAGCCCTAGTGAAGAGAATGATTATACTTCAAATTTTAGAGCAAGTGATGATAGCTCATCTGCTGCAGCACAAGATTCTGTTGCTAATGTAACGGCTACATTAGAGGTGAGTATAGGTTTTTATCAAACACAAAAAACTATTTCTACAAATGGAGATACTACTTTTGTAGAAGGTGGCGGAGGAAGTGTTCGCGCTAGATATGATGCTTCTGGTGAAGCACAGTCAGAGTTTGAACTGTTTGATTTTTCAAACTCTAGCGAAAAGATGGAGATACATGCGGATCATTCTGTCTGGTTTGAAGATGGGTATCTCTCAAGACTGATATCTATAAATGCACAGCAACCCATGGGTTTTGAGATAGACTCTATTATTTTTAAAGAGTTACCAGTAGGGTTTGAAATTATCGATGCTAAAGATAATGGAAATGGTACATGGACAATATATCGAGAAATTACAGCCCAAGATGTTATAGATCGTGACCCACTTTTACCTCCTATAACTGAGAGAACTGGTTTTACAGAGACTGCAAATGGTATAGAAATTGTTTTAAAATATAAAGAGGATACCGCACATAATGATTTCTCTATTGGGGTAGAAGTAAACTCTCTTTTTGATATGGGTAATGTTACACTTTCACCTGAAGAGTTAGCTGAGTTTACCATGCCAGAGGATAAAGAACTTCTTGGTCTTGTTCGTGTAGGTATTCAAGTCAAAGAGGTTAATAATCCTGATGATTATATCTATGATGGCAACTCTGAATTTGGTTTTGTACTCTCAAGAGAGCCAAATGAAAATGTGATTTTAACCTCTCATGGTGATACCAAAGTTGTTGGTGGAAGGGTGACTGATATCATTACAGCCTTTGAGGGAAATGATGAGATATTGGCTGGAAGTGGTGATGATACCATACAAGCAGGATTGGGTGATGATATTATTGATGGTGGAGAAGGGGTAGATACGCTTGATTTTCAAGCTTCATCAAATGGTATAGATTTATCTCTATTACTTGGAAAGTCTACTGGAGAGGGAGA
>DQTU01000090.1 GCA_015662615.1 Campylobacterales bacterium
ATAGTAAATCTTGACCTACTTACTTATGCAGGAAATTTAGAAAACCTTAAAGAAGTAGAAAATAATCCTCGATATAAATTTATCAAAGGTGATATTTGTAATCGTGAGTTGGTAGAGTTTATATTTAACGAATATGACATCAGAGGTGTTATCCACTTCGCAGCTGAGAGCCATGTGGATAACTCCATAAAAAATCCTGGAGTCTTTATTGAAACAAATGTAAATGGTACTTTTACTCTAATAGATGTAGCTCAAAAGTACTGGATGGATAAACCTTTTGAATATAAAACCAAATATCAAAACTCAAGATTTCATCATATATCTACAGATGAAGTATATGGAACTTTAGGTGAGATAGGATTATTTACAGAATCTACTCCTTATGCTCCAAACTCTCCATACTCAGCAAGTAAAGCTTCAAGTGATATGATCATAAGATCTTATGTGGAAACATTTGGAATGAACTGTGTTATTACAAACTGTTCAAACAATTACGGTCCAAAACAACATGATGAAAAACTAATCCCTACAATAATAAGAAATGCTCTAAAAGGAAATCCAATCCCAATCTATGGTGATGGTAAGAATATCAGAGATTGGCTTTATGCGCTTGACCACTGCAAGGGAATTGATCTTGTCTATCACAATGGAAAAAAAGGTGAGACTTATAATATTGGTGGAAGAAATGAGAGAACAAATCTTCAAATTGTAGATAAAATCTGCACTATTTTGGATGAAAGAGTTCCAAAAGAAAAATCATACAAAGATTTAATCACTTTTGTAGAAGATAGAGCTGGTCACGATAGAAGATATGCGATAGATGCTACAAAAATTGAAAATGAACTTGGCTGGAAAGCTGATGAAAATTTTGATAGTGGGATTGTGAAGACTATCGAGTGGTATTTGGAGAAATATAATGATAAATAAACAGAGACTAACCCACCTAAAGCAACTAGAAGCAGAATCTATTTATATTCTAAGAGAGGTGGCAGCAGAGTTTTCTAATCCTGTTATGATGTATAGTGTTGGAAAAGATAGTTCCGTGATGCTACATCTTGCCATGAAAGCATTTGCACCCGCTAAACCACCTTTTCCAATGTTACATGTAGACACTCTTTGGAAATTTAAAGAGATGATAGAGTTTAGAGATAAAAGGGCAAAAGAGTTAGGCTTTGATCTTATAGTGCATTCTAATCCAGAAGGCATTAAGATGGGTATATCTCCATTTGAACATGGAAGTAAAGTGCACACTGACATTATGAAAACACAAGCACTAAAACAAGCACTCAATAAAGGTGGGTATGATGCTGTTATCGGTGGAGCAAGAAGAGATGAAGAGAAGTCTCGTGCAAAAGAGCGTATTTTTTCATTTCGTGATAAAAATCATAGATGGGATCCAAAAAATCAAAGACCAGAACTTTGGAATATTTATAATACTGCCATAACTAAAGGTGAAAGTGTAAGAGTTTTCCCTATATCAAATTGGACAGAACTTGATATCTGGCAATATATCTATCTCGAAAATATTAAAATACCATCGCTATATTTCGCAAAAGAACAAGAGGTAGTGGAGTATGAAGGTACAAAAATTAGAGTAGATGATGAACGAATGCCTGAGGAACTTCGTAAAACTGCAAAAAAAGAGATGGTGCGTTTTAGAACATTAGGTTGCTACCCTCTTACAGGTGCAATTAACTCAACTGCAACATCCCTACCAGAGATCATAAAAGAGATGCTTCTTTCAACTTCTAGTGAGAGAGAAGGCCGTGTAATTGATAAAGATCAAGAGGGTGCAATGGAACTTAAAAAAATAGAGGGATATTTTTAATGGCTAATATATCAAACATAGAAGAGTATCTCAAAGAGCATG
>DQTU01000072.1 GCA_015662615.1 Campylobacterales bacterium
CCTAAAGCAACCCCTGCAAGCCTATCAAAGCCGAAAATACATAAGAGTTTTTATCAATATTTTGCATTTTTTTAAGTGCATATTCTGCTTCTAAAAGGTGTTTTAACAGTTTTTGATAAGTGGCTAAATTGATTTTTATACATTGTGCGGCTCTTATTTGTGCTAAGTTTTGAGGGAGTGGGAACCCTAAAATATCTAAGACATCATAACTTCCATGTATCTTTATATAGGAGTGAAACATAAAAAGCTGTACGATATAAGCTTGTAAAGCATTGATGATCTTAACCTCATCATGACCTCCAGAATCTAGAAGTTTTTGCATCTCATTGGTAATATCCTCTTTTTGAAGCACCTTAGCGATAAATTCGTCCATTGCCATCTCTCCCATACCGTAGACATGTTTGTCGATATCAGCAGCGTATATCTTTTTGTTTAAAATTGCTAACTTTGAGAGTTCATTGACACTTAAAGAGAGGTCTTCATTTTGTACCATAAAAAGGTGTTGCAACGCATAATTGTCAACATCCAATGAAAGCTCATTTGCTCTGTGTTTTAAAACGCCGAGTGCATCTCCCATGTGAGGTTTGAAAAACCGTACAAAATCTCCAGCTTTTTTCTTTGTAAAGCTTCTTGTTAACTCTTTGGCTACTTTATCTTCTCCGCTAAATTGGTACAGCAAGTGACTTGTAGAGTTTTTTTGACAAAGCCCCACCAAGATATCAAGCTCTTTTTTTGGGATTTTTTTATCCGTTCGGATATAGAGGATATTTACATCGCCAAACAAAGAGGGTTGAGCGATGAAGTTTTTTGCACTTTCATAGTTGTATTCATCATAATAAAATGAGAGAATACCATCTTTTTCTCCAAGCATGGGTAAGATCTGTTTGGCATAAAAGGAAGAAAAAAACTCCTCGCCATAAAGCAAAAGTGACTTGGGTAAAGCTCCATTTCGTATCGCGTTATCAAGATGATTTTTATACATCTTTTACTTCACGCTCTCTTATGGTTCCAATTATCTTACCCGTTGTGATATGAGCCTCTAAAATTTCAACCCTGACATGTTCAAAAAGTTCAGTATCGTTATCTATCAAGAATATTCTAGCACCGTTCATGATGCCCTCTTCTACTTTTGCGATAGGGGTACGATCCGTTTCTACGACCACTGCACTCAAAAGCTCACCTTCATGCTCTTTTGCCCAGCGTGCGTATTTTCTATCTGCATAATCCCAAGCTACTTTTGCACTCTCCCTTTCAAGGATACTTACACGACTTGCGACAATTTCAATACTTTTCAAAAGATACTCTTGAAGCTTTTTATCATGGTTTTTTATTGCTCTCAAAAGCCTGTGAACAATTAAATCGCTATATCTTCTGATAGGAGAAGTAAAATGCGTATACTGTTCAAATCCAAGCCCAAAATGCCCAAGGTTTTCATGAGAATAAACTGCCTGTTTTTGTGCTCTGATGATAAGCTTATCCACTTCCGTTCGCATATCTTTCTCATCCGCAGCTCTTTGCAGTGCTCTTATCGTTTCATAGATATTTTCATTCATTTCGGCATAGACACCGATAATGGCAAGGTCATCCATCATCTCTTCGATACGCTCTAGTGAGGGTTGGTCATGAATTCTAAAGATACCTTTTTCAAAAGCATGAGCAGCGGCTTTGTTGGCTAAAAGCATCGCATCTTCTATGAAAGCGTGAGAAGGGGTTTCATGCTCCTCTTTGATATCGATAAGGTTTTGATTTTCATCTAGTGTCATGCTAAAGTCAGAAGAACGAAATTCACAGCCATTGGCTAATCTTTTGGTTCTAAATTTTCCTAACAATTTATTTAACGGTAAAAGGTACTCTAATATCACATCATCAACTGCATCTTTTTCACTAAAATCCCCAGCCAAAAACAGGTCAATTTGATCATAGGTGTATCTTCTTTTTGAGTGGATAACCGCTTCTATCATCTCCTCTTTAACCACTTTGACATTTTTCTCATCTAAAGTCATCTTATAAACAAACGCAAGCCTATCCACTTCTGGTTTTAAAGAGCAGATATTTTCACTCAAAGACCTTGGTAACATGGGAATACTTTTATGTGGAAAGTAAATAGAGAAACCTCTCTCTTTTGCCTCTTTGTCAATTTGCCCCATCTCTGTTACATAAGTGCTAACATCCGCAATAGCAACATAAAGAGCTCTCTCTTTCATATCAAAGTAGATTGCATCATCAAAATCTTTTGCCGTAGGAGGATCGATGGTACAAAACGCCAAATTTGTCAGATCAACACGATCTGGATACATACTCTTATCTACACTATCACCATAGCTTTTTGCTTCAAGTTCTGCAATTTCAGAAAAAAACTCTTTTTTATTGTAAATTGCCAATGAGATCTTTTCATCTACTTTAGGATCATCTAAAACACCCAAAACTTCTACGATGATGTCTGTGTAATTGTCTATTTTAAACACTGTTCCGATAGAGAGTTCTTTAAGTGCTTTTTGACTGGCTGCAAGTGTAACGGGGATGTCTGTTTTGATATTAAAACCCAATACTTGGTTGCCTACCATCTTGGTATAAGCAACCGTTGTATCAAACTCTTTTTTTAAGACTTCAATTACTTTTGCTTTGGGGCGACCGCCTTTTTTAAAGACCCGTTTCGCAAGGACGATATCTCCTCTGACCGCACCTTCTAGGTCATAAGGCTCAATGACCATATCTTTAGACTCTTTAACGCTAAATTCACTCAAATATCCTGTTCCTGTGCGTGCGATATCCACCAGACCAAAACGATATTTTGAATCAAGTTTGTAGATATCATCATGGAATTTTAGGGCTTTTAACCGCACAAGTTTATCAATCAACTCTTGATCTGAATTGATGATGTCTTTTTGCTCAATACCTTGGGTAATCTTTAAAAGAAGCTCTTTGATAATAACTCGCTTTTAAAAAGGAATAGCTGTATCGATAACAGTACCCACGCCAGATATGCTATCACCAACCACATCAGGAGCGATAACATTTGTCACTGCTCCTACCGCTTTAAATGGTAATGCAACTACAGTCCCTACAATACATCCTGAAAATAGCAGAGCAATCAAAGACAAGAGAATAATTTTTAATTTCATAATTTTAAATCCTTATAGGATTATTTTAGCACAAAAGAGTAAAATTTAGAGAAACCCTTAACACATTTTAAAAAATGTCGATATTTATATCTCTTTATTCTGATCAATAATCTGATGAAATTGAAGAAAAAATTCAATATATTTAACTATCAAAAAACATGGTAAAAATCGTTACTTTTTTGTTGTATACTATTTTAAAATATTAATAAAATTACAAGGTAAATAAGTGATTAAAAAAACGTTTATAATAATTCTAACTCTTATTTTTGCTTCCACTTCACTTTATGCTGATTTTTATTATAGCGGTGGTAAAAAGCATATTCTAAAAAAAGTTAAAACTAGTAGAGCTCTTGGCACAAATAGTGAATACTCATTTCAAACAGAACTTGGAGAAACGATTACTGTAAACAGAGGGATTATTGTTGCATTTTCAGATAAAAATATACGAAAGGTAATTGAGCAAAAATATAATCTTTACTTTGTAAAAACCTTAACAGATGAAATGTTTTTATATAGGATAAAAGATGTTTCCAAAACAGTTGAAACTGCAAACCTTATCTATGAAGAGGATGGAGTAGAGTTTTGTCATCCTGATTTTCAAAGAACTAAAAAGAATAGAGCCATTACTAATGATCCATATGCGGGTAATTCATGGCATCTACTTGATACTAGATATAGAGATGGTGGTGATGTAAACATTGAACAAGCTTGGAGATATACAAAAGGTGCTGGTGTTAAAGTTGCCATATACGATAAAGGTATTGATTTAGATCATCCAGATCTTAGAGAAAATATCTTCGCATTTAAAAACTATAATGATCCTGATTCAGATATCCCCTATTCTGATAATGATACACAATGGCACGGTACAGCATGTGCAGGAATACTTTCAGCCAGAGAAAATAGAGTTGGAAGTGTTGGAATTGCACCACTTTCAAGCCTATATGCAGTGGGTTACTCAGAAAACAATATTTCAAAAGACATTGAAGCGTACATGTGGATGATGGATGAAAATGTGAGTGTTATTAATAATAGTTGGGGTTCTTACTCCGCTCTTGATGCTTACACAGCTATCTTTAAACTTCTTGCAACAAAAGGGAGAGATAATAAAGGAATTATCCTAATTTTTGCAGCAGGAAATAATTCAGAAAACTTAGATGAACAAGGTATCAATGACGAATCAGAGTCTCCATATGTCTTTTCAGTTGCTGCATCAACAAGACAAAACAGTATTGCATCCTATTCAAATTATGGAAAAGCTGTTGATTTTACTGCACCGGGGGGATCTAGTGGCGGCTCAGGTATCTTTACAACAGATGCAAGAGGATCAATAGGTTATAATGGTGGTGATTATAATCAAAATTTTATCGGCACCTCAGCTGCTGCCCCAATCGTATCAGGAACGGTAGCACTCATGATTGCAGCTAATCCAAAACTTACTAGAGATAATATATTTAAAATTTTAAAATTTACTGCAAGCAAAAAAGGTAACTACCCTTATGATGAAAATGGACACAATGTTCACTGGGGATATGGAAAAATTGATGCAGGACGTGCTGTAGAAGTTGCTTACTCATATGGAAACTCAAATCTTAAAAATTTTGCACGAACTATGTTTAATGCATTGATCAACTAAACCCTATTAAAGAGTTTTTCAGTATTATTCTACTTTATAACTTTTAAGGGAGCACCATGTACCGTTTTGCACCTTCCCTCACTGGAGATATGCACATAGGAAATCTTCGCGTAGCACTATTTAATTTTATCTGCTCACAACAAACATGTGAGAAATTTATCATCCGAATTGAAGATGCTGATAAAGAGCGTAATATCGAAGGAAAAGACAGAGAGATTTTAGAGATTTTAAATCTTTTTGGCATCACTTATGATCAAGTTTTATACCAAAGTGAAAATCTGAAATTTCATAGACAATTAGGCTCTAAACTTCTGATGGATGGCAATGCCTTTTCATGTTTCTGTACGCCTGAAATACTTGAGAAAAAAATAGCATATAGATATGATGGAACGTGCAAAAAACTTAGTGATGATGAAGTCATAGGCAATGAAAACCCTTTTGTTATTCGTATAAAAGAACCTAATGAAGCGGTAGATTTTACCGACTTAATCAACGGCGATATGAAATTTAAACCTAAAGATATTGATGATTTTGTAATCCTTAGAGTAGATAAAACTCCAACTTACAACTTCGCATGTGCTGTTGATGATATGCTGCATAATATCGGCGTTATCATCAGAGGAGAGGATCACCTCTCAAATACACCGAAACAAGAGCTTATACGCAAATATTTAGGGTATACAGATAAAGTAGAGTATGCCCATATTCCTAACATTCTAAATGACGCAGGTGAAAAAATGGGCATGCATGATGATGCTTTAAGTGTCAAATGGCTTCTTGAAGAGGGATTTTTACCTAGTACTATTATCAACTATCTTATTCTTATCGGGAATAAAACACCAACAGAGATTTTCACACTCAAAGATGCAATAGAGTGGTTTGATATCAAAAATATCTCAAAATCACCAGCACGATTTGACATGGGGAAACTAAGAGAGTTAAATCGTGAACATATTAAACTGCTTGATCCACTAGAGCTTTCAAAGTTTATAGGGTATTCCAGCAGAGATATTGGAGAACTTGCAAAAGTTTATTTAGAAGAAGCAAGTACAATTAATGAAATAAAAGATAAAATTGATACAATATTTGCAATAAAAACATGTGAAGATTTTGCTGAGGAGTTTGAGATCCTTAAAAATGCTTATAAAGATTTGCCATACTTTAAAGAGTTTGATGTATTCAAAACAAGTTTAGAAGAAAAAAGTGGATTGAAGAGTGAAAAGTTTTTCAAACCATTAAGGGTGCTTCTCACAGGAGCTGAAAGTGGACCAAACTTAAGCGAGATTTATCCGCATATAAAAAACTATTTAGGAGAAATAATAAAATGATAGGCGCCGTAGTATTTACAATAATTCAAATTATCGAACTTTACAAATGGGTTGTGATCATCTCAGCCCTCATCACTTGGGTCAATCCAGATCCATCAAATCCTGTGGTTCAAATCCTCAG
>DQTU01000193.1 GCA_015662615.1 Campylobacterales bacterium
GGTGGAAATGATGTCTGTTTGAGACCTGAGGGAACAGCTGGAGTTGTTAGAAGTTTTGTAGAGAACAAGCTTGACCGTGTGGGTGGAATTCAGAGGTTTTTTTACCACGGGCCAATGTTTCGATATGAGAGACCACAAAAGGGACGGCTAAGACAATTTCACCAATTTGGAATTGAAAGTTTTGGAGTGGAGAGTCACCTTGAAGATGTGACCATGATTGTGATGCTTAAAAAGATTCTTGATACTTTTAACATCAACTATGAATTAAAAATAAACTCTCTAGGTTGCCAAAAATGTATGCCTCCATTTCGAGAAAAACTAGTTACCTTTCTAAATGCAACTGAGGGGCTTTGTGAAGATTGTCTTAGACGAAAAGAGACAAATCCTATCAGAGTTTTTGATTGTAAAAACCCACACTGTGGAGAACTTTTGAAACCTGCACCAAGGTTAAATCAAAACTTTTGTGAAGCGTGTGGCGATAATTTTTCAAAAATCTTAAAACTCTTAGATAAGTTAAATATCACATATGAAGTAGATCCAAATCTTGTTCGAGGACTTGACTATTACAGCAGAACTGCATTTGAGTTTGTAAGTGGAGACTTAGGCGCACAAAATGCCGTTGCTGGTGGTGGACGCTATGATAGATTGGTTGAGTTTTTAGGAGGTCGTTCTACTCCTGCTATCGGTTTTGCAATCGGCATAGAGAGACTTTTAGAGATGATAGAAGTACCTGAGAATGATCGTGAAGGATACTATTTTGGAGCACTTTGTGACAAGGCGCTAGAAGTTGTTTACACAGAAGCTGATAAAAAACGCCTATCTGACAAAGTCACCATGGGGTACAGTATTAAAAGCCTTAAAGCACATCTTAAAGCTGCGGACAAAGCCAATGCAAGGTTTTGTGCTATCATAGGCGAAGATGAGCTACAAGAGCAAGTTATCTGGATAAAAGACTTAGTTTCTAAAAATGAAGTGAAGCAGCCTATTGCATAACTACGGTATCGATATTTGGGGTGATGATAATTTTATCATTGAGGGTTCCTTAGTAAAGGTAAACGATGGTTGCAAGCCAGCCCTCCTATCTATTGTTAAAGAGATTAGAGCACAGGGGAAACAAGGACCTTTACTCCTTAGGTTCCCACACCTTATCAAAAAGCAAATAAAAAATATTTTTCAAAACTTCCACAGAGCAAAAGAAGAGTTAAATTATCAAGGGAATTTTCAAGCAGTTTTCCCTCTAAAAGTCAACCAATTCCCAAATTTTATAGAGGCACTCACAGAAGCTGGAAAAGCATATGATTATGGGTTAGAAGCAGGAAGTAAAGCCGAATTACTAATAGCTATGTCGCACATTAAAAACAGTGCACCAATTACCGTCAATGGATTTAAAGACAGAGAGATAGTAGAGCTTGGATTTATTTCAGCACTTATGGGACAAGATATCACACTTACTATTGAGGGGATTAATGAGTTAGAAACCATCATAGAAGTTGCCACTGAACAACCAAATTCAATTCCATACATCGGTCTGCGTATCAAACTTCACAGTTTAGGTGTAGGAGTATGGGCAAAAAGCGGGGGCATAAACTCTAAATTTGGGTTAACTTCAACTGAACTTATCAAGGCAATAGCACTTTTAAAAAAATCAAATCTTCTTGATAAATTCACCATGATTCATTTCCATATTGGTTCACAAATTACTGACATTGGATACCTCAAAAAAGCTATTAGAGAAGCTGGAAATATCTATGCAGACCTTGTAAAACTAGGAGCATATAATTTAAATACCATAAATTTGGGTGGAGGGCTTGCCGTTGAGTATGCACAAAATAGTGAAAGCAGAAAAGTAAAATACTCACTTAGCGAATATGCAAATGATATCATCTTTATGCTAGATACTATTACAAAGTCTAAAAAGGTAAAAGCCCCTGATATACTTATCGAATCTGGTCGTTATGCTGCAGCTTCTCATGCAGTTCTTATTGCCCCAGTCTTTGAACTGGTAAGTGAAGGCTATCTAGCCTCTGATTTATCTTTAAAAGAGACAAATCCACCACTAATAGAGGAGTTGAATGATCTTTATAAAAATATTGACTCTCGTAATGCTTTGGAGTACCTTCATGATGCGCTAGATCATCTTAACTCTCTTTTGACACTATTTGATTTAGGGTACATTGATCTTCTTGATAGGTCAAACAGTGAGGTATTAGGGCATCTTATCATCAAGAAGTCGATTACTTTACTTCAAGATCAAAATTATAAAGAGCTTTTACACATTCAAAATATGATTCAAGAAAAATATCTCATAAATTTCTCAATGTTTCAAAGCATGCCAGATTTTTGGGGATTAAACCAACACTTTCCAATCATGCCTCTCTCAAAACTGGATATTAAACCTACTCGCTCTGCTACGCTTTGGGATATTACTTGTGATAGTGATGGAGAAATTTCATATGACACAAAAAATCCACTTTTTTTACATAGTATTAATCTCAAGAATGAAGAGTATTTTTTAGGATTTTTTCTTGTAGGAGCATACCAAGAGGTGCTTGGCATGAATCACAATCTTTTTGCACATCCAACAGAAGCGACTATCAAAATTGATAATGAGCAATATTTTATAGAAAATATCATAGAATCACCCTCTATTCTTGACATTTTAGACAATTTAAATTATGATACGCTTCGTATTCAAAAAACAGTTAAAGATAAAATCACATCATCGCAATTGATACCAGATCATCTAAGAAGTAAAACCATCGATTCAATTGAAATATTCCTCGGTGAAAATGGTTATCTTAAAACAGTTAAATAAGGAAGGTGTATGAAAAAGAGTTCACTTTTTACAATTATCAAGGAGGACTTCCAGACACCATGGAAAAATGATCCTGCTATTATTTCAAGATTTGAACTCATCATTAACTATCCTGGAGTTTGGGCACTAGTCAACTATCGTGTTGCACATATTATCTATCAAAAAAACTTTAAAACATTTGCTAGAATACTTATGGGGATCACTCAAATAATCACCAATGTAGATATCCATCCAAGATGTACTATCGGACGAGGTGTTTTCATAGACCATGGTTTTGGAGTTGTTATCGGAGAAACTGCTGTCATCGAAGATGATGTACTCATTTATCAAGGGGTAACACTTGGTGGTGTGAATTTAGAGCGAGATGCTAAAAGACACCCTACGATTAAAAGAGGTGCAGTTATCGGTGGTGGTGCAAAAATATTAGGAAACATTACCATTGGCGAAAACGCTCGTGTTGGTGCTAATTCGGTCGTTGTAAAATCAGTACCTGCCGATTCAACAGCTATAGGCATCCCTGCTCGTGTAATTATCAGAGGTAAAGATAAAAATCAACTAAGCCACAATAAGCTTCCAGATATCAACAAACAACTCTTTTTATATCTATTTAAAAGACTCTCAGTTTTAGAAGAGGCAATTCAAACCCACCATGAAAAAGATATTGCAAAACATGATATTGAATTAGAGAAAATTTATCAGGACTTTATCTCAACCATAAAAGAGTAATTTCATTTCATTATCATTTTGAATAGATAAATGCATCACACTTAAACGTTTTTTTAATATGACAAATCTCAGCATAAGCATCTCTTTTACATTGATATGGACCAATTAAAACTTTGGCAACTCTATCACCATCTTGTGTTGTAGCAGCATATACTTCATAAGTATATCCACCATCTCTTAGCGTTCTTAAAAGTTTTTTATCTCTGATTTTAGGCTCACATGTTGGACACAATGCTGCCCCTGCTACTTGAATATAATAAGAGTTATCACATCTGTCTTTAAACTTTGTCGGCACATTACATACCGCTACAGGAACTTCTACTGTAACTGGCACTCTAATCTCTCTAGTAATAATTTTTTCAACTGGTACATTGACTTTAACAACTCTTTCTATAACTTCTGGTTCACCAAATGCATATGTAGCACCAATAGTAGCAACCACATCCGTTAAATTATCACAACCAGCACCACATTTTCTCTCACGATTAACAACTTTAACTTCTGGAGAAATTTTTAGGTTACATGTTGCTCCAAGTCCCAGACCTAAACCAATATTTTGAAACCATGTGCTTGGACAATCATCATTTTCACATGACTCTTGTCCAA
>DQTU01000117.1 GCA_015662615.1 Campylobacterales bacterium
AACAATCACAAATACACCAAATGGTAAAAAAATGGTTCAAGACCTTTATGGTGAGAATATGCTTATTATTGATTATGTTATGCCTGGATTTATCTTGGCAAAAAAAATTTATGATGAAACCAAAGATATCGACTGGAATAAACTTGATGGCATCATCTTACTAAATCATGGCGTATTTACCTTTGATGATGATGCAAAGATCGCATATGAAAAAATGATTGAAATTGTCACTAAAGCCGAAACATTTTTAGGGAATCTCTCAATCGATAATGATTCATGTACGCTCACTGAAGATCAAATCGAAATGCTTGAGCTACGTATCTCTCATTTAAGAAGAACAGATGTTACAGCAACCATGATTGACACCAAAGAAGCATATTATTTTAGTAAACTTAAAAATATAGATGAAATCGTTAACAGAGGTCCTTTGACTCCTGAACATGTCATAAGAACTAAAGCTTTTCCTATGGTGGCGAATAGGGATTTAAACAAAGATTTAGAAGATTTTATACAAGGTTATAAACAGTACTTTTTTGAACATGCAAAAAATGAAACGATGTTAGACCTCGCTCCCCGATGGGCGATTATCAAAAAGCGAGGTGTTGTTGTATTTGGAGCTAATGAAAAAGAGAATCAAATCTTATCAGACATCATTTCACATACCATCCAAGCAATACTCAAAGCTGAAAAACTTGGCGGATGGCGTTCGTTAAAACGAAAAGATATATTTGATATGGAATACTGGGAACTTGAACAAGCCAAATTAAGGAAAAAATAGTGATTTACAAAACTTTACTTCTTACTTTTTTACTCCTATTCACGGCATGTGGAGATAATGGAAAAAAAGATATAAGAGTTATAAATACCCTATCAGAACAAAATATAACTACACCAAAAGTGATAAAAAAAACTATCACAATTTATATTCACGGCTATAGCAAAAGTGGATACAATCAACAAGGTGTATATGGTAACATCAATCATGATATAGTAATTGATAATTTAGCAGAATTTACAAACTTGCCAACTATGCAAAACTATGATGAAAACTCTACACATATCCTAGCAGTTACACCCTACTATGGTAACCAAGCTCCAGAATACTATACAGAGCAAGACTTAGCGGATATCGAAGCTGTTACAAAAACTTATGGTGGCGGAATACCAAGATATGCAACAATCATTGCAAAATTTGCCAAACATGTTATGAAAGAGAGTGGAGCTGATCAGCTAAATATCGTAAGTGCAAGCATGGGAAGCTTGGTTACGAGATGGCTTATTGAAAAAGATATTGAACAATTAGCAAGCCAAAAGAAAATTAAAAAATGGCTCTCTATTGAGGGTGTGATTCGTGGAAATTATGCAGCAAGCAACTCTATGCTTATGGGGCTTGTCGATCCTATTGAAAAACAACATATAGATACAAAACATATGGACTATGAATGGATTAATAAAAACTTAGAAGGAACCTCAGCTAGTCATCCAAACTACAAAGATATCCAAATGGGTTTTATCAGTTCAACTCATGACAAAGATGGTGCACTAGATACACTTCTAGCTATAAATGGTCAACTCCAACCAAACGATGGAGTTCAACTCCTAAAAGATACTAAATTTTCAACAACACCAAACCATACACCAACTTATACTCATTTTTATCAAGATCATTTAGGAATCAAAGATGACAAAGGTGCTTGGGCAGGGGTTGCTACTTTTTTATCTTCTAAAAAACGGGTTAAAATCACACTTTTAAGTGCACAAGCCTCAGACCTACATGAGCACATCAATTGGCTTAACAAAAAAGCGGAAATAGTCTTTGAAAGTGAAGTAAGCTCTTCAAAAGTTTATGAACACTTTGGTATAGATGAATCGATAAGTGAGAGAATCGTTGCGGGTGGAGCGTTAAATTTGATTAAGTATAAAAATGAAAATGAGAGCAAAATAGTTGGGCAAGTTATATTTAATGATTTTGTACTTGAAGATGAAAATGAGCTTAGTGTTAAAATCACAGGATATGAGTTAGACAAATATGCAATTTATGGTGTGAGAGAACCCTCTTTTAAAAGTAGCAAAGCAAGTTTGGGTACAGTGGAGTTAAATATCCCTTTGGAAAATGCGACGATTGAAGTTTTTGGACAAGATTGGAGTGGAGTGGTTAAGGTAGAGGTTTTACCTTAATTGGTAACATTCTCTATATCTACCACTTCAATTTTTAACATATGGGCACCTCTAAAAACCCCTGATACTCATAGAAGGCAAAGAAAGCTTAAGATTTAGATTTAAAATCTTGAAGGACTACTTTTCGTAATTC
>DQTU01000293.1 GCA_015662615.1 Campylobacterales bacterium
ATTGATACACTTGATAAAGAGATTATTGATGCAACATTTATGTCTGTATCGAAACTTAAAACTTTTATCGCAAAAACAATAGAAGATGCAAAAGCAAATGATGTTTTATGGTCACTTCACTTAAAAGCAACAATGATGAAAATTTCTGATCCAATTATGTTCGGTCATGCTCTTGAAGTATTCTTTGCACCTGTATTTGCAGAGTTTAAAGATACATTTGCATCACTGAATGTAAACCCGAATATGGGTATTTCTGATATTGAAATGAAAATAGCTGGTCATGCTGATGAAGCTAAAATTTTAGCTGCATTTAAAGCTGTTGTAGATAGTGATAATCCAGAAATCGCAATGGTTAATTCTGATAAAGGTACAACAAACTTCAATGCTTCAAATGATGTTATTATTGATGCTTCTATGCCTGTAGTTGTTCGTGAGGGTGGTAAACAGTGGAATAGAAATGGTGATGCTAAAGAGTGTGTTGCTGTAATTCCTGATAGTACTTATGCAATGTTCCACGAAGAGATGGTGGCTGATTGTGTTAAAAATGGTCAATACGATGTTTCTACAATGGGTTCTGTGGCAAATGTTGGTCTTATGGCACAAAAAGCTGAAGAGTATGGTTCTCATCCAACTACATTTGAATTAAGCGAAGCTGGTACTGTAACTGTTACTGGTGAAGATGGTAGAGTTCTTATGAGCCATGATTGTGAAGCTGGTGATATCTGGAGATTAGCAAGAGCTAAAGATATTCCAATTAAAGATTGGGTTAGACTTGCAGTTGAGAGAGGACAAATTGAACAAGTTCCTGTAATCTTTTGGTTAGATGAAGCAAGAGCTCACGATGCTGAGATGATTAAAAAAGTAAATGAGTACTTAAAAGATCACGATACTTCTGGTTTAGATATTCAAACTATGAAAGTAACAGATGCTACTAGATTTACAAATGCTCGTGTACGAGAAGGTAAAAACACAATCGCTGTAACTGGAAATGTTTTAAGAGATCACTTAACTGATATGTACCCAATTTTAGAGCTAGGAACTTCAGCAAAAATGCTTTCAATTGTTCCTTTACTTGCTGGTGGTGGTCTATATGAAACTGGTGCTGGTGGATCTGCTCCAAAACATGTTGATCAATTTCTTAAAGAGGGACATCTAAGATGGGATTCTCTTGGAGAGTTTTTAGCTCTCGCTGAGAGTTTAAGATTTATCGCTAAAAAGAATGATTCTAAGGCACTATCTGTTGTTACTGCTGCACTTGATGTTGCAAACAATGCTTACCTTGATAATAACAAAGCACCTTCAAGAAAATGCGGAGAGCCTGACAATAAAGCTTCTCACTTTTTCGTTGCTCAATACTGGGCTGATGCACTAGCAACTCAAAGTGATGATAAAGCACTTTCAGATAAGTTTGCTCCAGTTGCTGCAGCACTTAAAGAGAATGAAGCAAAAATCATAGAAGAACTACTTTCAGTTGAAGGTAAGGCACAAGATATTGGTGGTTACTACAATCCAGATGATGCAAAAGCTGAAGCTGCGATGAGACCATCTGCTACTTTAAACGCAATTATAGACGCTATATAGAGCCTTTATGAAGTGTTCAAACGGAAAAAAAGTTACAGTGATAGGAACCGGCAATGTCGGTTCTACTGTAGCTTTCATACTTGCAATGAATGGAACATGTCATGATGTTGTACTTCGTGGTAGAAATGTTGATACTGCAAAAGGTAAAGCATTAGATATGAGTCAAGCTGCAAATGCAGGAAGACAACATACTATTGTTCGTGCTGCAAATGGCCCTGAAGATATATCTGGAAGTGATATAGTTGTTATTACTGCAGGAGCTCCTAGAACTCCAGGAATGAGTCGTGATGATTTGCTTCTTAAAAATGCAGAAATTGTCAAAATGTACTCACAAGAGATAAAAAAATATGCCCCAGATTCAATTATAATCGTTGTTGCGAATCCACTAGATGTTATGACTTATGTAGCTTTAAAGATGAGTGGCTTTCCAAGAGAGAGAGTGCTTGGAATGGCTGGAATTTTAGATAGTGCAAGAATGGCACATTTTGTTTTTGAAGTGTTAGGTTATGGTGCTGGGCAAATTCGTGCTACTGTTATGGGGGGACATGGTGATACTATGGTTCCTTTAACAAAGTTCACAACAGTTGCTGGTGTTCCGATAGATGACCTTTTAGATCCTGAAGATATCGGTAAGATTGTGGCTAAAACAAAAAATGGTGGAGCTGAAATAGTTGGACATCTTAAAACTGGTTCAGCCTATTATGCTCCCGCAAAATCAACCGCTGTGATGGTTGAGTCAATCTTGAAAGATACCAAACAGATACATTCATGTGCTGTATATCTTGAAGGCGAATATGGAGCAAACAATATCGTAAGTGGAGTGCCCGTTATGATGGGTGCTGATGGTGTTGAGAGAATTATCACAGAAATGGTACTAAAGCCTAGACAAAAAGAGAAGTTTAAAGCATCAGTTGCTGATGTTCAAGGCATGGTTGATAAGCTTTATGAGTTAAATTTTTTCGAGGAGGAAGCAAAGTAGATGGAAGTAAGAATAGAAAAAGACACCATGGGAGATATAGAAGTTCCCAAAGATGCTTATTGGGCGGCACAAACCCAAAGAAGTATCCAAAACTTTGCCATTGGTGAAGAGAAGATGCCATATGAAATTACGAGAGGATTTTCATATTTAAAAAAAGCAGTCGCACTTGTCAATAGTGACTTAGGAAAACTGGACCCTAAAATCGCAAATGCTATCGCAGAGGCAGCTGATGATATGTTGGCTGGAAAACTTGATGGAAATTATCCACTTGTAGTTTGGCAGACAGGGAGCGGAACACAATCTAACATGAATAACAATGAAGTGTTAGCGAACCGTGCAACTGAAATTTTAGGTGGAGATTTTAGAACTGAAAAATTGGTACATCCAAATGATGATGTAAACAAATCACAAAGTTCAAACGATACTTATCCTACTGCACTTCATGTAGCTGCTATTATCGCAGTAGAAGAGCAGCTTTTACCTGCAATTTTAAAACTTCAAAAAACATTTGATGAAAAATCAGCTAAATTTGAGAGCATTGTAAAGATAGGCAGAACACATCTGCAAGATGCAACACCTCTTACTCTTGGTCAAGAGATTAGCGGTTGGGCGGAGATGCTTAAAAAGTCTCATAAAATGATTGTTGATTCACTAGATTCAGTTAGAGAGTTAGCACTTGGTGGAACAGCAGTTGGAACGGGCTTAAATGCGAATCCAGAGTTGGGCGAGAGAGTTGCTAAAAAATTGAGTGAACTAACAGGGCATGATTTTATAACAGCACCAAATAAATTTCATGCTTTAACTTCGCATGATGCACTTGTATTTACTCACGGTGCGATAAAAGCACTTTCAGCAGATATGATGAAAATTGCAAATGATGTGAGATGGTTGGCTTCGGGACCTAGATGTGGAATCGGTGAGATTTCTATTCCTGAAAATGAGCCAGGAAGCTCTATCATGCCAGGAAAAGTGAATCCTACTCAGAGTGAAGCGGTAACAATGGTTACATGTCAAGTAATGGGTAACGATGTTGCGATTTCTATGGCTGCGAGTCAAGGTAACTTTGAGCTCAATGTTTTTAAACCTGTTATTGCATATAACTTTTTACAATCAGTAAGACTTATGACTGATAGTATTGTCTCATTTAATGACAATGCAGCTATTGGAATTGAGCCAAATGTTAAAAATATCGACCACTTTTTGCATAATTCGTTGATGTTAGTAACAGCACTTAATCCACATATTGGATATGAAAATGCAGCAAAAATTGCAAAAACAGCTCATAAAAATGGAACAACATTGAAAGAAGAGACAGTTGGACTTGGATTTTTAACAGAAGATGAGTTTGACAAGTATGTTAGACCAGAAGATATGATAGCGCCTAAAGCGTAAATAAACACAAAGGAGATATAAATGAATATACATGAGTATCAAGCGAAACAGATATTTCAAAAGTATGATATACCAACACCAAAAGGTATAATGGTCGAAAGCGTTAAAGATGCAGTAATAGCTGCTGAAGAGTTAGGTGGTCCAGTTTGGGTTGTCAAAGCTCAGATACATGCGGGTGGTCGTGGTCTTGGCGGTGGTGTTAAACTTGCTAAGAGTATTGAAGAGGTAGAGACTTTAGCAAATGAAATTCTTGGTATGACTCTGGTGACACATCAGACGGATGCTGCGGGTAAATTGGTTCAAAAACTCTATATCGAAGATGGTGCGGATATCAAAGATGAGTTTTATCTCTCTGTTGTTCTTGATAGAAAATTGGAGATGCCTCTTATTATGGCTTCAACTGAAGGTGGTATGAATATTGAGGATGTTGCTGAAAACACTCCTGAAAAAATTATTACAATTACTGTTGATCCAGCTATCGGTTTTCATGGTTTTCACGGACGTCAACTTGCTTTTGGTCTAGGTATTACGGATAAAGCTGAACAAAAAAAGATTATCTCTTTTGCACAAAAACTTTTCAAGCTTTATATGGAAAATGATGCAGAGATGATTGAGATCAATCCACTTGTAAGAACTGGTGACGGTGAGTTCATCGCACTTGATGGAAAAATGGGATTTGATAACTCAGCACTTGGTCGTCAGCCAGAGATCGCTGCGATGAGAGATTTGACTGAAGAAGATGCTGATGAAGTAGAAGCATCACATTATGGTCTTTCATATGTTGCTCTTGATGGTGA
>DQTU01000303.1 GCA_015662615.1 Campylobacterales bacterium
CCCCCCTCCGATTAAACTATTTATATCTTTTCCACAAACAATGCAAATTGACTTTTACTACTTCAGAGTTCATAAACAAACCGATTTTACTTTTGTACAAAAAAATAATATTTTCACTTTTACTCACCGCTGTTAGTGCTTTTGCACTTGATATCAATACTGCTTCTGCTGAAGAGTTTGTTGAAGTCAAAGGTATTGGAGAGAAAAAAGCTGAAAAAATCATCGCTTACAGAGACGAGCATGGTAACTTTAGCAGTATTGATGAGCTAAAAAATGTTAAGGGAATTGGCGAAAAAATCGTTGGTATTATCAAAAGTGAGTCTTAGTCGTTATTGATAGGGGTTTTTGACTCCTATCAGTAACAACTCACTCTATAACTCTAACTCTTTCTAGAAAAATATATTTAACGGTAAAGCATATCTCTTATGTGTCTCATCCCCAAATGATAAAATAGTATCTCATCTAGAGTAATGGGTTTAGGTAATGTAGAGATATAGCCTATGGGGTCATTGAGTGCTGCAGCTCTTTCTGTAAAGTTATCTTCATTCTCTAAAGAGAGACAGAGAGTTGATTTGCCAACTTGTCTAGCTCCAGAGAGTAATACTGCTGGAGATATGGATAAAACAACTTTCAATATATTTTCTGCTGATCTCTTGTATGTTCTATACCTTAATAGTGTATTTTATATAATTATATATATAGTAAATAGATGATATTTAAAATTTAACTATAGTATGGTACCAAAAATATATTATCACTTCTACTTTCTCCATATAAAATCAAAATCAAAATCAATTTTACAGCTATCAACTTCAAATGTATAAACTTCATCACTAAAATCACCTATCTTTCGATAGACAAAATCAATCAACTCATAAAGCTTTGCTTTTTTAATCTCAGGATATACTAAAATATAATATTTCACACCCTCTTCTTGATATAGATCAAACTTTAAATTTTCATCTTTTTTTACTGTAGATTTAGAAGCAACCTCAAAAATAATCTCCGGCTTTTTTGTCAATCTCTCATCTGGTTCATAACAGATAACCATACTATCTGGTCTAACCACAGAGCCCTCAGATATTTGCCAATCTGTCTCTATCGTAGCATGGCACTGGCTACAATCATCTAACTTTTCATCAAGTTGTCTAAATATTTTTCCATTTACAAACTGATGACCATACATAGGAGATGGAGCCATTGCATATGCATCACCATAAATCAATTCCCAATCACCTTCCCAAATATTGTAGTCTTCAACTGTATATTTTTCATTGTATGCTAGGTTTGACATAGTAAACTCCCAAATAACCGATATGGGCATTATACCATAGCTTCTATCTCTTTACAAAATGGTTAAATTTTTTACCACATAAAGTCAGATTTGCACTTAATACACATTTGCCAACAAAAACAAAACCCATATTTCTATTTATATATTTAATATTTAAACTAATTTATTTAATAATTTTATTATAAGTATTGTGCTAAACTAATATTAAAATATGTTCAAGGTATCCAATGCAAAAACCTCTATATTCACTTATATTACTTACTACACTACTACGAGCAGATGGCTTTTATAACTCTCAAAGTTTTCAAGGTTTTACAGGGATTATAAATACTCCAAATGCAGAAGTGCTTGAAGAGGGGAAAACAGAGCTTCAGATCTCAAATCAAGTGGATGTTGAAAGAGTAAGAGACAGAAGAGATAAATATAGAGCTGATCAATACATGGTTAACTTTGGAATATTACCAAATTTTGAATTTGGAGGCAGGCTGTCAAATACTGAGTACAAAGATACCACAAATAAAATTTATGAATGGATTACAAGAGATCTTTCTGCATCTTTCAAATACCAAATCCCATTTTATCATGAGTATCTACCAAAAATTGCCATAGGCATCCAAGACTTAGGTGGTCAAGCAGACAATTATGATGCAAAATACATCGTCGCATCAAAAGAGTATAAATTTTTAAGAGGTAGCATCGGCTACAGTATAGATTCTGATAGAATGAATGGTGTTTTTGGCGGTATCGAAGCAAAAGCAACTGACTGGGCAACACTACTTGCAGAATATGACTCGCAAGAGACTCATGTCGGAGTTAGACTCAACGCACCAGATAGCTTTTCGAACTATTTTGATATATCCTTATTGGCAAAGGCAAACTTAGATGATGATAAACAAAGATTTGCTTTTGCACTAAACTTAAAAATAGAGATAGGCGATAACCATCACACAAAAGAAATCATAAACACACCACACACGGAAGTGGAGACTTCAGTCCCACCCACACCGACAGGTGTAGCTAAAGCAACACTTCCAAACACCCTAAAAGAAAAACTAGTAAATTTCGGATTTGAAAACATCGACATAGGAGATC
>DQTU01000150.1 GCA_015662615.1 Campylobacterales bacterium
AGTTTACTTCTTTCAACTTCTAACGCTTTGATTGAGTGAGGTGTGTGTCTGAGGTTTCCATAAAGCATTGCAAATATATTTGCGTAACTGCCTGTGTGAAGCTCTACCCATGCCACGCCTATAGTTTTAGAAGCTCTAATCGCCTCTTTAGTAGGATCGATGAAAAATGAGGTCTCTATCTCCCTTGCTTTTAGGTAATGTACTGCTTTGTCAAGATTTGCAAAGTTTGGCTCATCAAAGTTTAATCCACCCTCAGTGGTTACTTCTTCTCTTTTTTCAGGAACAAAAGTGACACGGTGTGGTTTTAACTCTGCAATGATTTCTATAACATCGGGATCGACTGCACACTCAACATTTACAGGAACGGTTGAGTGTTTTATGATGCGTTCTACATCATACTCGTTTATATGTCGCCTATCTTCTCTTAGGTGGATAGTAATTTGGTCAGCTCCGGCTCGTATGGCTATACTTACTGCATCTAGTGGATCAGGATCGTTTATCTTTCTCGCTTCTCTTAAAACTGCGATATGGTCTATATTTACTCCAAGTAACATCATGGTACCTTTCTTTATTAAATTGAGGAGATTATAGCATGATAGCTTGTGATTTGGGGTCAAATACCTTTCGTGTTGTTGAGATAGATTGTGAAACAAAAGAGCGTGTTCGTGAGTTTGAAAAAATTGTAAAAACGGCAGAGGGGAGCGTTCATAGTGGAAAGATTAATGATGAAGCGGTAGAAAGAGTTATTTCTGCCATACATGAAGCCAAGGAGCTGTTTGACTTAAAAGATGCAAAAGCTGTTGCAACGGCAGCGATGCGGAAGGCAACAAATAGTGATGAAGTTTTAAGTCTTATTTTTAAAGAAACGGGTTTAATGATAGAAATAATTGATGGTAAAAAAGAAGCATATTACGTTAGAAAGGCTATAGAAGTTTATGTGGAGGATGATTACATTATCATGGATTTAGGTGGTGGGTCTACTGAGTTGATATTGAAAGAGGATGATAAGAGCTTTGATGTTGGGATTGTTACGATTGTTGATAAGTATTCTCTATCAAATATAGAAGAGGGGATTGAAAAAGAGTTTGAATTTATCAAAGAGTTTGCCAAAAGTGCAGAACAACCAAAAACTTTTGTTGCAACTGCTGGAACTCCGACGACGGTGGCTGCCTTTTTAAAAGGGATGGATTATAACCATTATGATCATAAAAAAATTAATGGGATGATTTTAACAATTGAGCAGATAGATAGTGCACTTTTGCAACTGTTGGAAATGAGTGAAGATGAGCGTATCAGATGGGTTGGTGCAGGTAGAGATGATTTGATTATTGCAGGGATTTTGATGTTTAAAAAGATTGTGGAAATTTTTGGTTTTTCTGATGTTTTAGTGATCGATGATGGACTTCGAGAAGGTGTAGCATTTGGCATGTGTGATTCTTCAGCAAGCTCTTATATAAGTTAATTTATTATCTTTATTTTAGATTTAAAATAACTCAATTGGCTGAGGTACTATGTATAAAATTTTTGGAATTTTTTTATCACTATTGTTTACTGTTCAGCTTACACTCCACGCCGATTGGACTAAGTCTTTAGGTACGCTTCAAAAAAGTGAAAGTGTTAAAAAAAGCTACTTAATTGGTATGTTAACAGAACGAAGTTATGGTATATATAAAGTAGAAAAATTAGAATCAAAACAGACTGTTTTAGCACTATATGAAAAAAATGGTAATAGTCTTTATTGGTTTGATGATGCCAAAATACTAAGTAGTAATATCCCTGATATGATAGAAGCAATTAAACGAAGTGCCAATGAGGGATTGGATCCAAATAGATATCATCTGCAAGATATAGAGTTTATTTATAAAAAAATGTTAAATAGCATGCTTTTTGATGATAGGGATTACAATCTTTCAGCAACAAAGCTTGATATTCTTTTAAGTGATGCATTTTTAACGCTTGCCAAAGATCTTTCACAGAGTCAAATTAATTACACAGCATTTCAAAATATTCTTTATAAAAAAAGTGAAAAAGAGGGTATTAACTATTTTTGGGAAAAGAGAGTGCATCAATATAATTATATTGATCTGCTAGATGGTGCACACTCTAGTGGGCAATTGATTGATACACTTTATGCACTTACACCTACCAATGAAATTTACAATACATTAAAAGATGCATACAATAGATATAAAAGTATTGAATCTCAAGGAGGTTTTCAAAAGATCTCTACGGATAAAAATTTGAAGTTTGGATCGGTTTCAAAAACTGTAGTAGAACTTCGTGTTCGTTTAGGACAAAGTGGGGATCTTGATTTCTCACATGAAAACAATACAACATTTGATGAAACCGTTAAAGATGGAGTTAAAAGATTTCAAAAACGTGTTGGTTTATGGCCTTCTGGTATTTTAAATTCAACTACACGAAAAGCGTTAAATGTATCTATAGAAAAACGATTAGAGATTATAAAATTAAACCTAGAACGCTCACGTTGGGAGAGTGATAGTTTTGACTATAAATATATCATCGTAAATATCCCAGAGTTTATGATGCGGTTTATGGACCATGATCAGCAGTTGTTAAATGCTCGTGTTATAGTTGGTAGACTTAAAAATCCTACGCCGATATTTCAATCCAATATGTCCTATATCGTTTTAAACCCTAGATGGAGTGTGCCAAATTCTATTGTAGTAAAAGAGATGTTAGGACGCATACAAGAAGATCCTTACTATTTAGAAGATAGAAATTATAAAATGTATGATGGCTGGAGTCGAAAATATCGTAAAGAGGTTGATGCTTTTGATGTAGATTGGTTTAAGTATGATGATGAGAGTAAACTTCCATTCAATATCGTTCAAGAGCCAGGGGTTAGAAATCCACTTGGCAATGTAAAGTTTATGTTCCCCAACAATCATGCGGTTTATATGCATGATACACCCACTAAAAAGTTATTTAAAAAATCTGTTCGTGCTTTTAGTCATGGATGTATAAGGTTGCATAATCCACAAAAACTTTTGGAGTTTATATCAGATAGTTATCTAGGAAGTCCTTATACTATTATAAAGTCTAAACTAGATACTGGAGAAAATCAAACTTTGAGCTTAAATCAAAAGATCCCTATATATGTAAGATATTATACTGCTTTTGTAGATGAGAGAGGTGGTGTAAATTTTAGTAAAGATATTTACGGATATGATAAAATACATCATAAATTACTTCAAAAAAATAATTAATTTATCTTTTTACTTGTTTTGTTTACTTTTTTAGAGTAAGATTTCGACTGAATTTTTAAAATTATATATTCAAGGGAGTATTTTTTGGATAATGACATAATAAGCAATGCTAAGACTGTCCATGTTTCAAGAAGAGGTTTTTTAAAAAAGTCAGCGGTATTTGCTGGCGGTGCAATCATCACTCAAAAAGAGTTGTTTGCAGATAACTCAAATGTAAAAACACTCAAACTACACAATATACACGAAAATAAAACTTACAAAGCTGAATTTTATGAAAAAGATCACTACAAGCTTAGAGGTCTTTTTGAAGTAAATAAAGCGTTTATAGATTATAGAGCAAAAGAGATCACGAGAATTGATGTTGGTTTGATTAATCTTCTGTATGACATAAATCTTCATATTGGTCTTGATAAAGCGTTTAGCGTAATTTCTGGGTACAGAAGTGAAAAAACAAATGCAAAACTTCGCAGATCTATGCGTGGTGTTGCTAAAAAGAGTTATCATATCAAGGGTCAAGCAGTAGATATTTATGTTCCAGGTGTGAGTCTTCGAAAATTAAAAGATGTTGCAGTAGGACTTGGACGAGGTGGTGTGGGGTATTATCCTAGATCAAACTTTATCCATGTTGATGTGGGACCAGTTAGAAAATGGAGAAGAGGTTAATTAAAACCTTTTCTCTTTTATTGTTCTAATATATCGTAATCTTCAGGGATTGTATAAACAAATTTGTTTACATCTATATACTCATTGATCTTTTGCGCATTAAACTCTATTGTTACTCTGTTTTGTATTTCATCCGTATAGCTAATACTTTTGATTTTCTCTCCCTCTGTTGCAATCGTATATATTACATTATTAAAAGTAGTTTCAAATTTATTTTCAGAAATTTCTTTTGCACTATTTAAAAGGCTCAATACATTTGGTACTTTAGAGAGTTTTGCAAAGATGACTTGCTCTAACTCTGGTTCAATTATGACAATACTTCCATCTTTATAATAAATCTTCTTCTCAATAGGGCTTGTATACTCCCAAAGTGCTTGATTATTTTGTTTGGTGGCATACATCTTACCTTGATAAGTGATACGAGAGTTTTGATCATTTACGATGCTTTGTTTGAAGTTTGACTCTAGTGAATTTAACTGTGTTATATTTGCACTTAAAAGTGTAGTAGACATGAACGCCATTGATAATAAAATTTTCTTCAAAAATATCCTTTCTGTTTGGAACTATAATTGCTTATATTCAATATACTTTAGCAGATTAAAATTAATATTTTGTTAAAATAAGTAAACAGACTACAATAAAGGATAAGGTTAATGATAGCCTCCGTCGTAAATAAAATATTCGGTACCAAAAATGATAAAATTGTAAAACAATATCTCAAAATCGTAAAAATCATAAATGATCTTGAACCACAATATGAAAAGATGAGTGATGAGCAACTTAAAGAGGCGTTTAATGCTCTTAAAGAGCAAGTGCAAAAAGAGGAAAAGGGGTTAGGCGAAGTTCTTGTTGACTCTTTTGCCATTACCAGAGAAGTAAGTAAACGTACTACTGGACTTAGGCATTATGATGTTCAAATGGTTGGTGGACTTGTGCTTCATGATGGAAAAATAGCAGAGATGAAAACGGGTGAGGGAAAAACACTTGTTGCAACACTTGCAATTGTTTTAAATGCTATGAGTGGCAAGGGTGTACATCTTGTAACGGTAAATGATTATCTTGCAAACAGAGATGCAGATGATACAGGACGGATTTATAAATTTTTAGGATTTAGTGTCGGTGTTATTACTAACGCTATCCATGATGACTTGGAGCGAAAAGCTCAGTATGAAGCGGATATCACTTATGGTACAAACAATGAGTTTGGTTTTGATTACCTTAGAGATAACATGAAATACAATGTCGCAGAAAAGGTGCAAAGAGCACACAACTATGTTATCGTGGATGAAGTGGATTCAATTTTGATCGATGAGGCTAGAACTCCTCTTATCATCTCAGGTCCCACCAATAGAACACTTGATAATTATGGCAAAGCAGATGATATCGCAATAACTTTGACTCAGGCAACTGAGAAAGATGAAAAAGGTGAAGTCAAGCAAGATACAGGTGATTTTGTAGTTGACGAGAAAAACAGAACGGTTATGATGACGGAAAGTGGTGTTGAAAAAGTTGAAGCAGCATTTGAAATAGATAACCTTTATAGTCTTGAAAATGCATCACTTAGCCACCATATAGACCAAGCTTTAAAAGCACACAATATATTTGAAAAAGATGTTGATTATGTGGTTAAAGATGGAGAAGTCATCATCGTTGATGAGTTTACAGGACGACTTAGTGAAGGCAGGCGTTTTAGTGAAGGGCTTCATCAAGCATTAGAGGCAAAAGAGAAAGTTGAAATTCAAGAAGAGTCACAAACACTTGCTGATATCACATTTCAAAATTACTTTAGAATGTATGATAAGTTAGCTGGTATGACAGGTACGGCACAAACTGAAGCGACAGAGTTTGAGCAGATTTATAAACTAGATGTTATCTCTATTCCTACCAATGTTCCAGTAGATCGACAAGATTTGAATGACCTTATCTATAAAAGCGAGCGAGAGAAGTTTAATGCGGTAATTATAAAAATCAAAGAGCTTCACAAAAAAGGTCAACCTGTACTTGTGGGTACAGCTTCAATTGAAAAAAGTGAACTTTTACATGAGTTAATGAAAAAACAGAAAATACCTCATACGGTTTTAAATGCTAAACATCATGAGAGTGAAGCAAAGATTATTTTAGATGCTGGTCTTAAAGGTGCGGTTACGGTTGCTACTAACATGGCGGGTCGTGGTGTTGATATTAAAATTTCAGATGAGATAAAAGCACTTGGTGGTCTATATATCATAGGAACAGAGCGTCATGAATCAAGACGGATTGACAATCAGCTGAGAGGTCGTTCAGGTCGTCAAGGTGATCCTGGGACGAGTCAATTTTACCTAAGTCTTGAAGATAACCTTTTAAGAATTTTTGGAAGTGATAAAATTAAGTCCATTATGGAGCGTTTAGGAATTGAAGAGGGTGAGCATATCGAATCTGGTATGGTAACTAGGGCTGTTGAAAATGCACAGAAAAAAGTTGAAAACCTTCACTATGAGTCAAGAAAACATATCTTAGAGTATGATGATGTTGCCAACAAGCAGAGAAAAGTGATTTACCGTTATAGAAATGAGCTTTTAGATCCAGAGTTTGATATCACCGATAAAGTAAAAGAGAATAGATTAGATTATGTTGCAGATGTTTTAAGTCGTAGTGAGATTTATGAGGGTATTCCAGAAGATGAGTACAATCTCGAAAAACTTATAGCACTGCTTCGTGAAGAGGTGCTTATCGAGTTTAATCAAAATGACTTCAAAGAGCTTGAAGCAGAGCCTTTAGGTGAGAAGTTAAACATGGCACTGACGGATATGTATGAGAAAAAGATGAGTGTTATAGATGCAAAACAGAGAGATGAGATAGAAAAAATTGTTTATCTTCAAGTCGTTGATAACAGTTGGAGAGAGCATCTTTATCAGATGGATATCTTAAAAACAGGTATTGGACTTCGAGGATATAACCAAAAAGATCCGTTGACTGAGTATAAAAAAGAGAGTTATGAGATGTTTATTGATCTTATAGGTCGCATCAAACATGAGAGTACAAAAACATTGCAACTTATTCAACTTCGTGATGATTCAGAAGAGAAAGAGCGAGAAGCAGCTATGGCGAAGATGATGGCAGAGATGGAAGCCTCTGCTGAAAATGTCAAACTCTC
Organism: Campylobacterales bacterium; assembly: GCA_015662615.1. GTDB lineage: Bacteria > Campylobacterota > Campylobacteria > Campylobacterales > QNZT01 > SZUA-1433. Next base: position 7,027 of record DQTU01000150.1, read on the forward strand.
TCATGGAGATAATGCAGAGCCAGAAGTGAAAAAAATAGCGAAAAAGATTGCTAGAAATGAGCCATGTCCGTGTGGAAGTGGTAAGAAGTATAAAAATTGCTGTGGAAAAAGTGGTCCTAAAAAAGGGTTATTGGCTAAGTGAAATCACAAAGTTTAGTACCTTATCTTGTCAAAAAGTATTTACGATTTGATAAGAGCCAACCTTTTATAACGATTAGCGCTCTTCTAGCTTTTTTGGGGGTTTCCATTGGTTTGATGGTGCTTATCATTGCTATGGCTATTATGAACGGAACAAGTAAAGAGTTTAAAAGTAAAATCTCTACCATGAGTTATCCTATCACGATTTTGCCAAGGGTGGATAAGGGTATTGATATGTATGGTTTAGAAGCGCTTAAAGAGAAATTTCCACATCTAAATTTTAGTCCCTATGTCAGTTCTCAAGTGATTGTCAAACAGGGTAACACCATGGAAGGTGCTGCGCTTTTTGGTGTGAATTTTGAAGATGAGGTAAAGATCAACAGTATCATAAAAGAGGCTGTAAAAGATAAAAATATCTCTAAATTTGAAATCATTACAGGTCAGGGGATAAGTGATAGTTTTTCACTTTTAGAGGGTTTAAAAACAACACTTGTTTTTACACAGTCTCAACCTGGTGGTTTTTCCCTTATTCCTACCATGAAACGTTTTACCTATAGAGGAAGTTTCAAATCTGGTATGCAAGCCTATGACCATGCTTATATCTATACTACAATAGAAGCACTATCAAGAGTTTTGAAAATAAAAGATAATAGTTATGACGGTATCCATGTTTACTCTGATGACCCAGTAGAAGAGATTAAAAACATTAGAGCATTTCTTCCTGAAAATTTAGTGGCAGTGGGTTGGTGGCAGCAAAATGGAAATCTTTTTTCAGCCATGGAGATGGAGAAAAAAGCGCTTTTTATCGTATTGATGCTGATTATCTTGGTTGCTTCTTTAAATATTGTCTCTTCTCTTTTGATGACTGTCATGAATAGAAGAAGAGAAATTGCACTTCTGTTATCGTTGGGTGCAACAAAAGAAGAGATCAAAAAAGCGTTTTTTCTGCTTGGTTCTGTGATTGGTGGGGCTGGGATTATATTTGGTACCTTTTTAGGACTTTTTGGTATTTTTCTTTTGGGTCGTTTTG
>DQTU01000269.1 GCA_015662615.1 Campylobacterales bacterium
CGCATCGTGACTCAAATATTACCACTCCATACGAAATGCTAGGTAAAAAAATCATGTATTCTATTCATTCGAGTGGCGACACCTCTTTTAAAGCACTTATTCTTAAGACTATCGGAGATTTTAATAAGGTCAAAATTTCTGATTTTAGCTCCTATCAAGATTTTATAGATAGAAAGGTTGATGTTGCCTCAGCATATTCAACTGCTCAACCTTACTGGCTTAAAAAGCAAGGCATTGAAGTCAACATCATCGATCCAAAAAGTTATGGTATAGATTTTTATGGTGATAACTTTTTTACGAGTCAAAAAGAGCTTAAAGCTCACCCACAGCGTGTTGAAAAGATGAAAAAAGCAACGCTCAAAGGATGGGAGCATGCCCTCTCTCATCAAGATGAAATTATCGATCTAATTCTAAAAAAGTATGCTCCAAACAAACAAAAAGATGCTTTAGCATTTGAAGCGCGTGGAACTTATCAGATGATTATGCCTGATCTTTCAAAACTAGGAAGTTTTAGCAAAGAGAAGTATACCCAAGTAGTAAAAACCTATCATCAACTAGGCATAATAAACCGTCCAACTATAAAAGATGATTTCTATTATAATGATAAAGAGAACAGACTTCTTCTCACGGAAAATGAAGAAAAATGGCTTGCAGATAATCCAATGATAAAAATCACTGTTATGGATTATTAGGAGAGTGATAGTTATGGAAATAATATACATACTGATTTGATAAAACTGTTAAACAGATACAGCAATTTAAACATAGTCCCTACAAAATTCAGTGCTTAGAGAGATGGTTTTGACGAGGCTAGTAGCGGACAACATATACATGGCATAGCAAATATCTCTCAAAGCAAACAGAGAGAAAAAAGTTTCTTTTTACAAAAGCGTATAATTTTACACCCCACCATCTCATAGTGAGAAGTGACAATCTTGAGATAAAATCTTTGAAGGATTTAAAGAACAAAACTATTTATCTAAAAGAGAAGATTATAGCACATGACTTGACAAAAGAGTTCTCAAAAAGTATCAAAATCATAGATGTCAAAACAGATGAAGAGATATATCAAAAACTCTCCAAAAACAGTGATGTGGTTGCTACTGTTTCATACTCCATTGACAGAGAAAAACTTAAAAGTTATCATCTAAAAATAGCACACAGCGGCTATGATAAATATGGAAATATACACATCGGCATCTCTCACAAACATCCACAGCTTCACTCTATCATCGATAAAATATATAAAATTATTCCAACAAATGAATTAACCGTCTTACAACAAAAAAATATATCAAAAGCGAAGATAATATCATTGCTTTGACCAAGAAGGAGCAAGAGTGGATTGATAAAAATCCGACTATTTCGTTTGCAGGTAACCCAAACTGGCTCCCTTTTGAAGCTTTTGATAAAAAGGGCGTATATAGAGGAATTGTGGCGGACTACTTGAAAGAGTTTCAAAACCTACTTCCTTTAACATTTTAACCAAGACAGACTGCAACTTGGCTAGAGACATTGGAGCTTGCAAAAGAGGGTAAGGTTGATGTTATCTCCAATTCTATTGATTCTGAAGGTATGAGAGAAAACTATACGCCTATATCACCCTACCTAAACAGACCTATTGTTATCGTGAGAAAAAGCAAACCTCGCAAAATCTGAGTTTTCAGCCAACATGTCCCATGAGATACGAACCCCTATGAACTCAGTCATGGGTTTTTCTGAACTCTTAGCAAAACAGATAAGTGACCCCATACAAAAAGATTATTTTGACTCAATTCAGTGAGGAGGAGATACGCTGCTAAGTATCATCAATGATATTTTAGATCTATCAAAGATAGAGGTTGGAAAGCTAGAGATGTGCTAGAGAGCGTTGATGTCAAACAGTTGGCTTTA
>DQTU01000122.1 GCA_015662615.1 Campylobacterales bacterium
ATGTGCTTGATCTATCTGCATCAACAGTTATTACTTACTCTGGTACTGGAACATGTACTTGTGATGCAGCAGATGCCGATATCTCTGGTGGCAATGGCGCACTGGGACAAAATCCAAATGCACAAGGTCAAGTTAAAGTTGATTTTGACACAGTAGAAGGTGGTGCAACTGAATGTGCCTATGTTTCAGCGATTATCAAATAGATAATTCTGAAAGACTATATGATGCAAAGAGTTAAGTGGTTATTTTATCCCTTGCTCTTTGCATCATTTTTATTTTCTTCTCTTCAGGCAAGTACTTTTCAAGATATTGTTTTTCAACCAGCAAAAGCAACATTTAAGGTAGAAAAAGAGGCATATGAAAGCCTCTCAAACCATGTTAAAATCAATGTTAAAGCAAGAGAAGAAGAACCAGTACCACAACAACCTGCACTTGCATTTTATCGTTATGATATCACAGCAGATACGTATCTCACTGTCTCAAAAACAGATTTTCAACCCAATGAAGAAGTGAGTGGAACATATAATCCAATGACTCCTTTATTGTTAGAAAATGGTGTGCAGATAGATATATCCAAAAAGATACCAGTCCTTAAGTGTCTAGTTTTCAAAAGGGATGAACCACTCATTATAGTTTATCATGATAGTGAGATAGAAGATAAAAAAAATATCAAGTTAATCATAAGTACAGATAAAGATACAGAGATTGTGAGATTGCGCCATAGTGATGAAAATACTTCACTTTTTGTGGGTTATATCAATACCACTACAAAATGTCTACGTAAATGTGATGGTAAACTATTTGTCGAAAAAGGTACAAATATCAGAGCTTCTTTAGAAAAAGTTAAAGAGAGTAAAAGTAGATCTTTTTCCCCAAGTGTGTTTGCTCTTGCTAGTGTTGAAGGTGAAGTGATAAAGAGTTTGGCGATAGAGGTTAAAAAAGAGGCAGATATCTGGATAGGCATGAAGGCAAGTAAAGATATTGCATCTCTTGGTGAATTTATCAAGTATACCTGTATGATAGAAAATAGAGGGGAAAAGGATGTCTTGGATGCTCGTCTTGAAAACAGACTTTCATCGGGGGTAGTTTATAGAAAAAACAGTTTTGTTTTTGAAGATAAAAAGGTGAAAAATCTTCATATATCACAAGATAAAAAAGAGTTTACATTCCCTTTTGATATCAAAGCAGGGGAAGAGAAAATATTTTCATTTATTTCTCTTGTGGATATCGATGCAAAAAGATCTATCCAAAGTAGGGCTTTTGTAAAGTTTAATGAAAAACAATCAAACAGTAGTCTTGCCAGCAGTAAAATCAAAAAAGATTTTGATGATAAGTCTCTTATCATGGGTAAAGTCACTTTACAAGATGATGAAAATATCTCTTTAGCCGGTGTGAGGTTTTACTTAGATAGTGGTATCTTTGTTCACAGTGATAGACGTGGAAAGTTTCATTTTGAAGATGTTGAACTTGGCTCGCATGTGGTAAGTATAGATACTGATAGTATCTCTGGACGGTTTGTGACTGCTGAGTGTAAAGTAAATGCTAGAAATATGGCTAGTAAAACATCCTCCTTTGTAAATACAAGAACTTCACATATACAAAAAGTTGATTTTTGTCTGAAAGTGGATAAACAGATACAAGCATTAAATCCTACTTTGTCATTTTCTATTCCCGATATTAAGAAGGAAAAAATGCCTAACTTCACAGAAAGAGATTTTAAAAAAGAGAAAAAAACAAATCTTTTTCTATGGCCACGAGAAGATTTTGTACCACCTATGCCTTCTTTAAAAGTAGCATTTTTACATCAAGCAAACGAAAAAATGGAACTTTATCTTAATGGTGAAAAAGTGGATATGCTTAACTATGATGGCTTTGTAAAGCAAAGAAATAAAAAGAGAATAATCTCTAAGTATCGTGGTATCGATATCGTCGATGGGGACAATATACTAGAAGCTAAGATTTTGGATAAAGATGCAAAAGTGGTAAAAATCATCAAACGGAAAATACACCTTTCTACTTCTCCTGTTATAGCAAAAGTCTTAAAAGAGAAGTCATCACTACTATCAGATGGCAAAAGTTCTCCTGTGATAGCTGTACAACTCTTTGACGCGGCAGGATATCCTTTAAGATTTGGAATGGTAGGTACTTTTTTGGTAGAAAAACCTTATATCTCAAAGGAGCGTTTAGACGCTTTAAAAGAAAATCCACTTTCAAATATCAAAGGTGAAGATAAATACACAGTTTTAGAAAATGGTATCGCGTATATAGAACTTCAAGCAACAACTACCTCTGGTGAAGTTAAGTTGCATTTTCCATTTCAAAATAGCAATGAATACACCAAAGTGTGGCTCTCTTCATCTCCAAGAGAGTGGTTTATCGTAGGGTTTGCAGAGGGTACAGTAGGCTACAAAACATTAAAAAACACACTCAAACAAACTACGGAGTCAGACCTCTATCATGATAAGAAGATTTCCTTTTTTGCCAAGGGAAAGGTAGGAGTAGATGCACTTTTAACTATCGCTTATGATAGTGGAAAACGTGCTGATTTAGGCATCCTTGAAGAGATAAATCCTGCTAGTGAATATACCGTGTACGCAGATGAAAGTTTACAACAAAATGAAGCACCTAGTAGTAAAAAACTTTATCTGAAAATAGAAAAAAAGAGTTTTTATGCACTTTTTGGAGACTTTGATACAGGGATGGATACACATGAACTTAGTCGATATTCGCGTCGTGTAAACGGTATCAAGTCAGAGTTAAAAGCAGAATTTTTTGAATATAAGGCTTTTGTATCACAAAGTCATACAAATTTTTTCAG
>DQTU01000295.1 GCA_015662615.1 Campylobacterales bacterium
GAAAGCTTTTTTCATATCTTTTTCTACTTCACCTTTTCCCTCTTTGTATATAATTGCTAAATTATATTGAGAAAGTATATCGCCTTGAAGTGCAGCTTCTGTATACCACTTTGTAGCTCTTTTTATATTGACTGCTACTTTTAAACCATTTTCATACATAAAACCTAAAAGGTATTGTGCCTCTGCATCCCCTCCTCTGGCTGCTTTAGAAAGCCAAAAAAATGCTTTTTGATGATCTACGTCAACACCTATGCCATCTAAATACATTTCACCCAAAATCATTTGAGAATCAATATCCCCACTCTTTGCGGACAAACAAAAAGCTTCTTTTGCCTCTTGCTCTGCTCCTGCATTTAACATCTTCATACCACTATCGAAATTTGTAGCATAAAGAATTGATCCACAGACTAATAGTGAAGATATTATCTTTTTCATATTTGTATCCTTATTTTGTTTGATACCTATATGATCGACATGTTTGTAAAATAAATCATACTTTTAGTAAATTATTAGAGGCAAAGTAAAATAAAGGTGTAGTAATTACACACTTTAGTCAATAAATCTTTTTATTAAGTCCCCGTAATTTTCTATTCGTCTATCCCTGAGAAAGGGCCAAATTCTTCTAATATTTTCACTTCTCTTTAAATCAATATCTACAATTCCTACCTCTTGTGCATCCGAAGAGGCTTTGTGTAAAAAAGCTCCCTGTGCATCTACAACAAAAGAGTTACCCCAAAATCGTATACCATCAAGAACTTTTGAATCATCCATCTCTTTACCCACACGATTTACAGCAACTACAGGTAAACCATTTGCGATTGCATGTCCTCTTTGAATGGTTACCCAGCTATCAAGCTGCTTCTGTTTTTCATCCTTTGAATCTTCATCAAACCAGCCAATTGCCGTTGGGTATATAAGGATATCTGCACCTTTCAAAGCCATAAGTCTTGCAGCCTCAGGGAACCATTGATCCCAACATATTAAAACTCCAAGTTTTCCGACACTTGTTTTTATCGGGTCAAATCCTAAATCTCCAGGTGTAAAGTAAAATTTTTCATAAAATCCAGGATCATCGGGAATATGCATTTTTCTATAATATCCTGCAATTGTTCCATCTTTTTCAAAAACAACTGCAGTATTGTGATAAAGTCCAGCAGCTCTTTTTTCAAAAAGTGATACAAGCAACACGAGTGAATTTTCCTTTGCAATAGTTGCCCAAAACAGTACATCTTGTTGATAATCTTCTGCCAAATCAAAATTATCAACATCTTCATTGATACAAAAATATCTATCTTGATGTAGCTCTTGCAGCACAACAAGTTCTGCACCACCCTCTTTTGCTTTTTTTATAGATTCTAATGTATATTTGATTGTCAAATCTTTGGATCCATGAAATTTTTGTTGTATGAACGCAATTTTCATATCAACGTTTCTCTTAATTTTTCTCTAACTTCAAATGCCTGTTTATGCTCTTTTACATCATGACAACGAATAATACTTGCACCCTCATCTAAGGCTTTAAGATGTAAAGCCAATGTACCAGCCAGTCTCTCATCTGCAGAAGATGGAGATATCGCATCAATCATTGATTTTCGACTTGCTCCAACAAGTAGAGGAAATTCAAGTTTTTTAAAATGCGAAAGATGTTTAATTAACTGTAAATTATGAGATAAGGTTTTTCCAAACCCAACACCAATATCTAATACAATATCCTTAATACCAAAGTCATGTGCCTTTTGAACTTTTTGTTTAAAAAATGCTTCAACCTCTAATAAAACATTTTCATAAAGTGGATTTTTCTGCATATCTTGAGGGCTTCCTTGCATATGCATAATGACTACTCTAGCTTCATACTTTGCAACTAACTTTGTAACTTTATCATCCGAGAGACCTGTGATATCATTTACAATTTTAAATCCACGATCAAGTGCATACTCTATTACTAAAGGCTGATAACTATCTAAGCTTAAAACTACACGGTCATGAAGCTTTTGTTTATATATCGCATCTATAATAGGTGTAATACGCTCTAACTCTTCTTTTGCATCCACGGCATCACTTCCTGGTCGAGATGAAACAGCCCCGATATCAACGATATCAGCACCCTCTTCTATCATCTGCTCAATTCGAGAAACTGCACTCAAACCTGAAAATCTACTTCTCTCATAAAAACTATCTTCATTTGCATTTAAAATACCCATGATCTCTGTTTTATATTTATTTACATTTGCATATCTTTTTAACTCCATAGCCAATCCTTTAAGTCCAAAAGGTTGGGCTAACTCCTTGCGTGATAAAATTTTTATCTGTTTATCAGTAGCAATTAAAAGAGCATCAATCGTTTCATCTTTGTAAAGTATCGTATCTTTTTCAACTGCTAAATCTGCTCCAATTGAAAGTGCATCTTGTTTGAGAATATTTGCCGCTGGTGTTTTTATATCTTTAAGATAAAAAAGATTTGTCTGCATTTTATCTCTCATGATTTTTATGCCGGCTTTTGTAGAGCCTATTTTTTTTAAAATTAGATCACAATCCACTTGAGAGTCGAGCTTGATAATTTTCATCTCTTTCTGCCTTGTGCTTGGTGTATTGTCAAAAGCAGAATGGAGAGTATATTTTGCGGTCGGGAATTCAACTGTGAAAGCTCTATAGACTTGTCAAACATATCAAGCTCTGATGCTCTAAGCTTGATACTATCAACCATAATAAGTTCTTTTAAAAGTGTCTGTATAATCTCTTTGACTTCATCACGTGAACTATTTTTATGTTTTTTTAGAAAAAGAAAAATGTCGTTTAAACTTAAATTTTTGAGATTTAAGCCTAACTCATACGGCTCTTTTTGACTTTTAAGATGCGTAATATTTAAGCGTGAACGAATCGTTGGAAGCAAGGCAGTTTTTGATTTTACAATCAAAATAAAAATAATATTTCGTGGAGGTTCTTCAAGAAGTTTCAGAAGTGAATTTTGAACGATTATATTGTAATTAAGGGCACAAAGAATAAGATATTTTGGATGTTCTTCAGTGATATAGGCTTCTCTTATGACCTCTTTTGCTAACTCTACTTTAAATTCACCAGATCTTTCCAACTCATCGGCAAAATAGGTTTTGATTAACTTTGAATCAATACTATCTAATATATTTTTTTTTGCAAAATCTAAATCTTGTGATACAACAATAGTAGAACCTATCATCATATAGCACTTTGCACATCCACCTCTGAAAAAAGAATCGCATCGATACTCTTATCAAATAGCATTATAAGTTGAATTAATTTAATATCAAGATTTTCATCTTTTGAATCAAGATAAAAACTATTTTGTTGTTTTTCATCAAGAAGCCAAGAAAAACTATCATCTTTTCTTTTAGAAATTTGTGCTCTTGGATCATTTCCTTTACCAATATAAAAGAATGTATATCCAGCAGGGAATGAGAGACTAAGCATATCTTCTAATACAGTCATCTGCTCTTCATTTTTAAGTTCATCTATATAAGGAAAAACTGTTCCTAATGAGACTATAGGTAGAAGTGGTCTATGCCCATCATATTTGTTTAAACGACTTAAGATATATCGTGCAAACCACTCTCTTTTTCGATCTGTTATAAGTAAAAAAGTGTGTGCATTGATCAACCGATCAATAGCCGTTGCAGCCAAAGGAACCCAGTCAAATCTACGCTCCTCCATCCAATTCATAGAACTTCCCTCTTCTCTGATTCGATCAAGTGTCCATGAAGAGAAATCCTGAGTCAAGTTTCTATCCTAATTTCTTTCATCCAAGCTATACGCCTCATGCAGAGACCTTACCGCCAATTCACTATATTTTTCATCCACAATCATGGAGATTTTGATTTCACTTGTACTAATCATCTCGATATTGATATTATTGTCAGCCATAGTTGTAAATGCTGTTCCTGCAACTCCACTGTGATTTTTCATACCCACGCCAACAACAGAAACTTTTGCGATATTGCTATCAAACTCTAAATTTTCAGCAGCATTAAGTTTTTCCATAATTTTCTTTGAATTCTCCAGCTCATTTTCAGGCACCGTAAAACCAAGATTAGCCGTTCCATCAAAGCCTACATTTTGAATAATCATATCTACACTTATACTATTTTCAGCTAATTTTGAAAAAATTTTAGCAGCAATTCCTGGCTCGTCTTTGACATTTCTAAGCGACACCCTAGCCTGATTTTTATCTAGTGCAATACCACTTACAATAGGTTCTTCCATGATATTCTCTTCCTTTGTTATTAATGTACCTTCGTTTTCATTGAAACTGCTACGAGTTACAAGATTAACATTTAACTTTTTTGCCATCTCAACTGATCTATTTTGGAGTACCTTTGCACCCAAACTTGCAAACTCAAGCATTTCATCATAAGAGATCTTATCAATCTTTCGTGCGCGTCTTTCGATTCTTGGATCTGTCGTATAAACACCGTCAACATCAGTATAAATCTCACACAAATCTGCACCCATCGCACCAGCTATAGCCACAGCACTTAAGTCACTACCACCTCGTCCAAGTGTTGAAACATTGTCATCTTCAGTAATACCTTGAAAACCAGCAACTATAATAATCTTTCCCTCATTTAAACTCTTCTTCATGTTATCAGTTTTGATATGAGAAATTCTCGCAGATGTATGTTTTCCATCCGTATTGATACCTGCTTTTCTACCGCTCATAGAAATTGCATCGTAGCCCATATCTTGCAAAGCAATTGCAAGCAACGCACTCGTCACACGCTCCCCTGAACTTAAAAGCATATCCATCTCTTGTGAAGCAGGAGTCTTAGAAAAATGTTCGGCATAACCTATCAACTTATTTGTCTCTCCACTCATAGCTGAAACTACCACTATGATATCATTACCCTTATCTTTTGTTTTGGCAATTCTCTTGGCAACATTTCCAATCCGATCCAAATCACCAACACTTGTACCGCCAAACTTCTGAACAATTAACACTCTACTCGTCCTTTACGATATATAACCGTGTTTTTTAAAATAATCAAGCACCTTTTTATATATAGGCTTTTTCATATGTGATATATCGTCAAAAATGTTAGAATATGAAACATATTTATACTCCATAAACTCTGGTTCTTTTGTATCTAGATTTATAACCGCATCAGCTTTGAGTTTAACTAAAAAATATTTCTGTTTCTGCCCATCAAACGGATACATTTTTTTTGATGTTTTATTTGGAAAATCATAACTCATCCACTGTGGATACTCAGCTATAATTTCAACCATATCCGTACCTATCTCTTCTCTTAACTCTCTATATAGTGCATCTTGTGGACTCTCTCCCGCATCAATTCCACCTTGAGGAAATTGCCAAACACTATTTTTCATATCATTTCTATTTGCAATAAATATTTCACAAACAAGAGGGTATTTAGGAGACAAAACGATAGCTGCAACATTTGGTCTATATATCTTTTGTGCCATCTAACTCCCCCTCTTACAAATTTAATACGATATAATACCTAAAAAAAGGTTAAATATGCTTCTTTACCTTCATATACCCTTTTGTGACAGCAAGTGTCACTACTGTGCTTTTAACTCTTATGTAGATAAATTTGATTTAAAAGTTGTATACATGAACGCTATTTTAATTCAGCTAAAATCAGAACTAGAGAGATTTGAAGCAACAGATCAAAATATTGAAACACTCTTTATTGGTGGTGGGACGCCTTCTGCTATTAGCCCAAAATTTTACCAACCATTTTTTGATTTGATAAAACCTTATCTTCAAAAAGATGCAGAGATCACCACAGAAGCAAATCCAAATAGTGCAACTAAGCAATGGCTAGAAGGTATGAAAGCGTTAGGTGTAAATCGTGTCAGTTTTGGAGTACAAAGTTTTGATGATGATAAACTAACAATGCTTGGAAGAAATCATACTTCACATATGGCAACCCAAGCGATAGAAAATGCTCATAAGGTGGGATTTAAAAACATCTCTCTTGATTTGATTTATGGAACCTCAGTTGACACTAAAAAACTATTAGAAAACGATATAAAAATTGCTTTTTCACTTCCTATAAACCACTTAAGTGCCTATTCCCTCACACTTGAGGAAGGAACAGATTTTTTCAATAAACCACAAGTGCAAAATGATGATGAAAATTTAGCCTATTGGTTTACAGAAAAAATCCCCCTACCCCAATACGAAATCTCAAATTTTGGCTCCTTTAAGTCAAAACATAACCTCGGATATTGGCAATACAAAGACTACTTAGGTATAGGAAGCGGAGCTGTTGGCTTTTTAAAAGATAAGAGATTTTATACACAAAATGATATAGAATCTTACATTAACAATCCACTTGATATAAAAGTAGAAAACTTAGACAAAGAAGCAATAATTAGTGAAAAAATACTACTTGGAATTAGAAGCATGGTAGGGTTTTCAAAATCACTTCTTACAAAACATCAACTAAAAAATGCAATGGTGTTGGTTGGTGAAAATAAGCTTGTTTTAAAAAATACGTATTTTTTTAATTCTAACTATTTTTTAAGTGATGAAATTGCATTGTATATTTTAGAACACTAAATCCGAACCCTGTCAGTTAGTGCTTTTGAAAGACTCAACATGTCAACATTTTCCAGACTAACTCCTGTTGGTACTCCTTGTGCAATTTTTGTAAAACTAAGAGTATAGTTTTTTAGTTTTTCCTCAATAAAAAGAATCACACCATCACTTGCCAACGACGGACTAAAAGCAAAAATTACCTCTTCAATACCATCTTGTATAACTCTCTCTAACTTTTCAATATTTTGTGCATCCAAATTTTCAAGAACATAGTATCGCCCTACAAAAGAGACATTTTCTTCTATCACAAAGATATCTTTTGCACTCTCAACAACACAGAGTTTACTCTCATCACGAGCCTCATCGGTACAGATATCACAAAGTTCATCTTCACTAAGACCATTACAAATTGTACATTTTTTAATATTTGCCACTGCATCTTCTATGGCATGTGATAGTTTTAGTGCAGAATAGGAGTTACCAAGCACCATATGATAAGCGTAACGAATTGCTGATTTTTTACCCACAGTTGGAAGTTCTGACAGTGCATCTACTAAATTATTAAATTTTTCTAAACCTCTTTTTCTCATATTTTTAGTATAACTAAATTTTACTTTATAGGCACTCTAAGACTATAAAGCTATAATATAATCTTATTCACGCAGGAGCACTCATGGTTCGAGACATCATCACCTACCCAGATAAACGCATCGAAATTATTTCACCAGATTTGAGAACTTTTGATGAGGATTTATACTCAGTTATCCAAGATTTAAAAGATACCTTAGAAGCAAAACAAGTAAAAGCTATAGCTGCTATACAGATAGCAGTACCTATGTCAGTTATAGTAATTAAAAAAGAGAATGGTTCCTTTTTAGAGATCATCAATCCTAGAATTATAAGAAAAAGTGGCTCTATTGACTCAATGGAATCAACACTTTATTTTCCAAATGTTACCCAAAATGTGAAACGATATGAAAAGATAAACCTCTTATATCAAGACAGAGACGGCAAACAACACTCATTAAAAGCAGAAGGAGATTTTGCACTTCTTTTACAGAGAAAGATTGATTATGTTTATGGTGCAACATTGGCAAATAGGATGAAGAATAAAGGTAGAAAAGAGTTTGAAAAAGAGCTCGCTGCTGGTGGGGTGCAAGGTTCATTTGAGAGTTGTCCTGCTGTCTTTAAAAGAGACTATGTATTAAGTTTTATTCAAAAAATACTCTTTTTTATACTTTTGGCAAATATCGCAAGCTTTTTTGTATCTACTGAAACACTTGAAGGACTTCATACCTATACAGGATACGGACTTATTGTAGCTTCAATTCTTGTAGTTATTTACTTTTTTGTAGGATACTATGAGTTAAATGTTGAAAAATCATGTACAAGCTGTAAAATGGGTCTCATAACTGCCAATACCTTATACTATGCACTAGCGACATTTGCATTGGCAACTATGAGTTATTTTCTACTTAAAGTCTAAAATCCTTAGGCTCTTTCGATTCAAAACTATAACCTAGTAGTGAGATTTTAGAAGCATGGAGTAAAACTCTTTTATGTGGTTTTCCTCCATAAAGTTGATCTCCAATAATAGGGAATCCTTCACTTCTAAGATGTACACGGATTTGGTGTGTTCGTCCTGTTTTTATCACAACTTTTACTTTTGATGTTTTCCCATCTATCATCATAGGAGTTACTTCACTAAGCGCATTTCTTCCATCTTCAGAAATTTTAGAATGTGATTGGTTTTTAACTTTGATTGTCATGATAGGTTTATCGATAACCATATCATCTACTACGATACCACCAACCCATGCTAAATACTCTTTTTGCACACTCTGGCGCTTAAACTCTCTAATAGCTTTTTCTCTGAACTCTTCATTTTTCACTAAAAGCAAAACACCACTAGTCTCTTTATCTAAACGATGCAGTAACTTTTGCCCATGTTTTTTTGCAATTTGTTCGCTTGTAACATGAGCGGGTTTATCAATAGCTACGATATTTTCATCTTCAAAGATCACCTTAACCTTGTTAATCTCTTCAACTCTAAATCGCACATTGACATGCATCATAGCTCTTGCCATGACTACTTTTTTTCCTAAACAGTAAACAACACCTCGATCAATCAAATCTTTTGCTGAACGATTTGTGATATTTTCTTGAATGGCTAATAATTTATACGCTTTTTCTGTCATTTTTTACTCTTTTTTAGCTTTTTGAGCATTGTACTGTTTAACGCTTCAAGTTTGGATTAGAGCCAACTCTTTTTCAACTATAAAATATTGTTCAAACGCCTCTGCGGAGAGTGGTTTAAAGAAGTAATAACCTTGTACGGTATCACAGCCAAGTTCTATTAATACATCCACTTGATCTTTGGTTTCAACACCTTCAGCAACTACTTTAAGGTTAAATCTTTTCGCTAAGTCAATGATTGTTTTAGTGATCGCCACATCATCTTTGTCATCTGGTAAACCATCAATAAAACTTTTATCTATCTTGATGGTATTGATCGGTAATTTTTTCAGATAACTAAGAGAAGAGTATCCTGTTCCAAAATCATCGATACTGATTTCAATACCCAAAGATTTCAAATAGAAAAGTTTTTTTATATTCTCTTCTGTTTGTGTTAAAAATGCTGATTCCGTAAGTTCTATCTCTAAGTGATTTAGATTTACACCACTGTTTTGCATCAATGCATTAAACTCTTCTAAAAAATTCTTCTGCTTAAAGTGCATTTGAGAGATATTAATGGCTATTCTAAAGTCCTGTTTACTTATTTTATTCCAAGTTTTAACTTGTAAACTTGCAGTTTTAATGACCCAGTTTTCTAGATCAATAATCAAAGAAGATTTTTCAGCAATGGGAATCAATTCAGTGTGAGAGACAAAACCAAGCTTTTTACTATTCCATCGAAGCAGTGCTTCCATGCTTTCTACGCTATTAGTTTTCTAATCAACTTTTGGCTGATAATTTAAAGAGAGTTCTTTATTTTTGATAGCAGAGCGGAGCTCAGTTTCTATGAGATAAGCTCTTGATTTTTCTATATTGAGATCAGTATCATAAAAAACAAAATCATTTTTCCCATTTTTTTTGGCATGATACATCGCTAAATCAGCATATTGTATCAACAGATTTGCACTATCACTATCTATCACATACCTTGAAATTCCTATACTTCCTGAAACATACGCTTTGGTGCCTTCTAAATCTATCTCTTTAGATATCTCATAAATTATTTTATCGGCAATATGTTCGATATCTTCAGACTTTTCTACATTTTCAAGTACGATGGTAAATTCATCACCTCCCAATCTTGCTACAAAATCACTCTCTCTTACGCAGCTATTTAACCTAAAAGCTACCTCTTGTAAAAGAAGATCTCAATAGTCATGACCTAAAGTATCATTGACATTTTTAAAACCATCAAGATCAAGAAAAAGAAGTGCAAAATGCTCTTCTTTTCGATTATGTCTTTTGATAGTTTCTTCTAAATACTGGTGAAAATAGTGACGATTAGGGAGTTTAGTAAGTTGATCAAACATCGCAAGATTTTTTAACTCATCTTCCACTTTTGTTCGATGATCAAGTTCCTCTTTGATTTTTGAAATCATTTTATTAAATCCACGAGAAAGAATACCAATTTCATCAGGTGAGTCATTTTTAATTTTGATATCAAAATCTTTTTCATGGGTCACTTTTTGCATCGCATCTGTGAGGTGTAGCAATGGTTCTATCATAAGATTATGAATTTTTCTAAAAAGTATATTGGCTATAAAAATAGAGATCAAGATACTACCAAGAGTAAGCATCATGATAAAATCAATATAGTTTTTAAACTCATTTTGCGTATAAACCAAGAGAATATTTCCAAGGTTTTCACCCTATTATATGATAGGTGTTCTTATGAGTGCACTATCGTTTTCCCAATATATCGTATCACTTTTATGATAAACAAAATTATAATCTTTATCAACTTTATAGGCTGTAAAAAGTTGATCCTCTTTATTAAAAACTGCCGCATAAATGATATTTGATTTTGCTTTGAGTGTATTTAATATCTCATTTGCAGTTACCAAATCTTCAAAAATAAGTGCACCTGAGATATTTTCAACGATAATTTTAGAGTTATTTTTCAAGTCTGATTCAATTTCTGTTTTATATCTTGCATATTCAGTACCAAGAAAAACTGCACCAAGAAACAAAATAATAATGGTCGTAATAAATAACTTATGTCAAAACCTTAACAATAGGTTCGATATCTGTACGACTTGTTATTTTAGTGCCATGGAGTTCTTTCATATCACTATTTAGATTTTCAATCTCTATAACCTCTATCCCCTCAACCAAACTAAAAAGTGCTTCTTGGTTAAAGATATGTTTTCCACTAATGATTTTACAACCAAAATGAGCAGGTTCTAGAGGATTATGTCCTCCTACCCCTTCAACAAATGATCCGCCAAGTATCACGATATCACTAATAGCGTATAAATTGATAAGTTCACCCATGCAGTCAATCAAAACTACATCACTTTCAAGGTTATCTTTCTCACTAAATCGATGATAAGTTAAACCCATTTTCTTCGCATAATTCAGAAGTAATCCATCCACATCATCAAAACGCTCAGGATGACGAGGAACAACGATAAGTTTTTGATTATCTCCAAGCTTCAAGTTCTTTAGTATTAACGCTTCTTCGCCCTTGTGGGCACTTGCAAGGGTAATCACTTCACATGAAGGCTTTGTATATGTTCTTGTCACTTCTATCTCTTGAAAAGCTTTGATATTTCCATTGACAATTACATTTTTAGCACCAAGTTCAAGTAGACGGTTTTTATCTTTAACACTTTGAGCAAAAACCATATCTATTTGAGCAAAAATCTTTTTATAAAACCAAGAAAACTTCAGATAACTTTTATAAGAGTTGTCAGATATTCGCGCATTGATGAGGTAGGTCTTCGCACCTTTTAACTTTGCCACTAAAAAAAGAAGGTACCAAAGTTCTGCCTCACTTACTACTAAAGCATGCTGTTTTTTAATCCAAAATGGGAGTAGTAGCTCAAATGGCAAGTAACGACTGTTTTTGGTTAATTTACAAGCTTCCTCATATCCCGTTTGCGTAATTGTAGAAATATTTATAACACTATCTAATCTAGAGATCAAAGGCTTAAGGGAGCGTACTTCTCCAAAAGATGCAGCATGAAACCAAACACCCTTTTTTTCAAATGCAGGATTTTTCCAAAGTGCAAATCGTCTTAGTATGGAGTGTTGGTATTTTTGCTTAAAAGTCAGAAGAAAAAGAAAGGGTATCGCTAAGATATAAATTATCAAAGCGATACAAAGATAAAAAAGTGTAAAAAGAGTCAAATTAACTCTCTGCTGCTGCCTCTGCTTCCTCTTCAGCCTGAGGTGCTAAAAACAAAATTCTACCACAGTGAGGACAAGTAGTGATCTCTTCACCTTTGATTACACTTGCATAAGTATGGTCATTGATTCTCATATAACATCCATAACATGCTTGTTTTTTAACAGGAACGACCGTAGTATTTCCAGCCCATCTTCTAATTTTTTCATAAAAAACAATGATATTTTGACTCATAGCAGCCATAAGTGTCTGCTTGTCTCCAAAAACTTGCATTCTCTCTTTTTCAAGTTTTGCTAACTCTTTATCTGTATCTTTTTGAACTTTTGCAATATCTTCTTGCATCGCTTCAATCTCTTCTCCAAAATCTTCAATTTCAGTAGTTTTTAACTCACCAATTTTATCAAATCTTTCAATCTCATCATTTGCAAAATCAATTTGTTCTTTTGCAATTTCCTCTTCAAGTTGAAGTGCTTTCATCTCTTTTTCAGTTTTTACAGCACCACTCTTTTCGCTTAATGATTTTAATTTGTCATTTAACTCAGCAAGATGTAACTCATTTTTACGCTTTTTAAGTTCTGTATCTTGAATATCTTCTTTATGTTTCTCAATTTTAGCTTCAAGATCTTTTTGAGCGTCAAGTTTTGCATCAAGGTCTTCTCTGATTTGTTCGATTCTTGGCTCAAATGAGTCAATCTTTTTATCAATCTCTACTAATTCTACAAGTTGTTTTAAATATGCATTCATGTTTGTCTCTATCCTATGTATATAAATGGATTTTTGGAATTTGCGATTATAGCAGATAAACCATAATTTTGCAACTCTTCCTTCATAGAAGTGCCAAAATACACCTCGCTCTCATAATGCCCAATCTCAATAAGTGAAATTCCATTCTCTTTTGCTTCTAACGCTTCATGGTATTTAATATCCCCAGTCAACAGACAGTCAGCTTGTAATTCCCCCAACAGACTCGCTCCAGAACCAGTGCAGAGTGCTGCTGTTTTTATATGTTTATGTGAAGTTACAGTTTTAACATGTGGTAAATTCAAACTATCAGCAACTTTTTTTGAAAATTCATCAAAAGGCATATCCACATCAAAATAACAGAGATGCTCTTCGCACTCTTTAACTTCATAACCTAAAACTTCACTCAAAACATAACGATTTAGGTGTGTTTTATCATAATTGGTATGCATGGCAATTATCGAGATATTTTTCTGTATCGCTTTTTGAATAAGGTTTGAAGGATATTTTGCAAAATCTAACTGCTTAAGTCCTCGAAAAATTATCGGATGATGCACAATCAAAGCTGAATTTTCATTTATCTCACACAAAAGCTCAAAATCAACATCAAGTCCAACATAAATATCTTCCACCTCATCTTCTAAACTTCCAACTATCAAACCACTATTATCCCACTCAGCTTGAAGCTCAAAAGGACTCAGTTCGTTTAAGATATCAATTAGTTTCTTTAGCTGCATCCAATTGTTCCTTATACACAGTTGCACACCCTTTTGCAAGATCACGCACTTTGAGGATATAGTTTTGTCTTTCAGTCACAGAAATCGCTTTTCGAGCGTCCAAAACATTAAAAGTATGTGAAGCTAATAAACAATAATCATACGCAGGAAGTGGTAATTTCTCCTCAAGACAGCGATTGCACTCTTTCTCATAATCAGAAAAATGTCTAAAAAGCATATCCGTATCCGCTATTTCAAAACTATACTTAGAAAACTCAAATTCACTCTGCTTATGAACATCACCATAAGTGGTTACACCATGTTCATTTTCACTCCAAACGATATCATAAACGCTATCTACATTTTGGAGATACATTGCCAATCGCTCTGTTCCATAGGTAATTTCAGCCGCCACACTCTCACATGGATAACCGCCCACTTGCTGAAAATAGGTAAATTGCGTTACTTCCATGCCATCAAGCCAAACTTCCCAGCCAAGACCCCATGCACCAAGTGTTGGAGATTCCCAATTATCTTCCACAAAACGAATATCATGATTTTTCAAATCAAGTCCTAAAGCTTCAAGACTTTTCAGATACAACTCTTGAATATTGTCAGGACTCGGCTGCATAATCACTTGAAACTGATAATAAGCTCCCAATCGGTTAGGGTTTTCACCATATCTTCCATCAGTAGGACGACGCGAAGGAGCCACATAAGCACAACTCCATGGAGCGGAATCAAGCGTTTTTAAAAAAGTAGCTTTGTGAAAAGTCCCTGCACCTGATGGGATATCATAAGGCTGCAAAATTGCACACCCCTGCTCTGCCCAGTATGTTTGTAACTTTAGTAACATTTGTGAAAAATTTAACAAGCTAATTCCTTTGAAGTTTGTTCTTTAAATTGTTTAGTAAAAAAGTTGACATCTTCTGTAAATATATCATCTATAAAACCATTATTTTTATACTCTTGCAAAGCAAAACGGGGTGCACCTTTTTCAATACCACATTTATATCTATTGAAATGCGTTTTGCAATTTTCATGCACTACGCAATAGATAAAAGTATAATCATTTTTTTGTACATTTATCTCTCCAAGAATTTTATCTAACTCAGTTTTACCGCTAACCAACTTCCCTCTTAACTCTTTGTTATCAGGTTTTCTTTGATTTTTAAATTCAATACAATAGACTCTATTTTTATAAACATATACAGCATCAAATGCTTGTGGTCTTACATTTGAATCAGGGTATCTCACTTCAATAATTTTATCAAAATTGATTACTTCTTGACTTTCATCTGCACACAAATAATAAGCTGGTATATCTTCGTGATGCTTATCTTTACTAGTCTCTTTAAAAGTAGAAAAAAAAGCTTTATAATTTTGTTCTAAAGCATAGTTAATCTCAGCCATTTTGAAATCTCTCACTCTCCATCTCTTCAAACAAATCAAAAGGCTCTGATAATTTAGAAAATATTTTTGATAATGTTTTTGAGTTACTATCATCTACCTTACCTATCACTCCATCTTCTGCTAAATAAAAATCAGC